>CANHUF010000156.1 GCA_947463715.1 Sphingobacteriales bacterium | reverse complement strand
CATATCGTTTCCCGTTTAAGATTACATAATTTGCCCTTATTTTACCATTTTCATACCACATTTTCTGAATACCTTCTTCCTGCCCATTTACATAATGGGCCAAATGAAACAATTTACCATCAATTGTCCATTCCTTCATTTCACCATAATATTCATCATCCTTCGCAACAAAATCAAATCTTTTATTACCATTATCCCAATAGGCAAGTTGTTTTCCATTTTTTCTTCCAGATTTAAATGCTCTAAACTCCATTAGCTGATGGTTGGGAAACCATTTTTTGGATACACCCTCCAACAATCCTTTTTTAACCTGCTGAACCATTAGCGTATCTTTTGTGTGAGGATACATTTCAAACAGGATTCCAGTAAATGGTTTTTTTTTGTAGAATACTGCACCATTAGAAATAGAAATTTCCGAAGATGAACTTTCCACAAACAATGAATTCGCTTCATTTTCTTTGCAGGAAAATATCAGTAGAAGTATCATATAAATACCAAAAATCCTCATTTACTGGGTTATTGTTCCCGGTGTTCCATAAAATCCATTACCATTCAGATAAGGAGCTTCCGTAGTAAAATGGTAATGATATATGCCGTTAGGAAAATCTACTGTAGCATGTGTGTGTCCATGATAAACATCCAAGGAACTATTGGTAACATCTGTTCCGTTTTCCTCTTTGGGTCCATAAACTGGAAAACCGTCCAATAAAAACCCTAAAAGCCCCGATTTAGTAGTCTTGACGGTAGTTAGATACAATGGTTCTACATGGTAATGATAAACACCGGACTGTTGTGGATGTCCGTAGTATTTATCAAAACTTTCCATCTCTGAAGTAAGCGGTTGATTCGGACCAGCATACTGGTTAAAAAAAGGAACTCCATTCAGTGCTATGCCAATAGGACCTAAAGGTGTAGCGGTATGCGAGGCGTTAATTGCAGGATTTAAAGGAATTTTAATTGTTGCTGACTGCTCAATGATCGAATTGGGATTTTTCACAAAAGCTTTACCAGCAAATGTTGTACCGCTGTATGCTTCATAAAGTGCATTGGTTGAGGGATAGTATGGGCTTTTATGATCCGGTAGATCTTTGGTTTTAATGTATACAAAATTGCCGTCGCTCGTAATACTCGTGGCGCCATATATTTTTTTATATACCGCGGGAACTTCACTGGACAAAACTGGGGCATCATCACTTTTGCTGCAGCCTGTATGAAAGAAGGTCATAGACACAATGAAAGTCAGATCCAGAAGTTTTTTCATAATAAAAAATTTAATTTACTTTTTATATTGGTTGATAAACAATACATGCTACCCTTTTAACTGAAATTTACCCTTTTTACGCTCGAAAAGTAATATTGTTAACGCAATTAAAAGGACCATTGAAACAAATAGGACAGCCATATAATTGATCGAATGAGTTGATTCATCCAACGTCCATTTACCACCATCTAATTTAAATCTGGCTATATGTTTATTTTGATTGTTTAGGATATATTGCTTTTGTGGCAATCCATTTAAGGCTAGAATGACTTCACACATATTGGCTGGAATATCGCCAAACATTGTATTTCTAATATCAATTGAATTAAATCGGGCTGGAACGTTTGATAACTCTGTAATCAATGTGGTTTCATGTCCTAAAATAACGTTGGGATTATTGAACCCGATTGTATCTCCATCAAAAACAACTGAACATTTTTTTTGGAAATGACTGATTGCCAATAACTGAAATTCTTCTGGACTTTTATAAGCATTTTTACCAAAAATGAAATCAACTTCTCCTTCAAATGCGGTAAGGGAACTTTTAACAACCAGTAATGTTTTACCATTTTGCTGATAAACCATCATTATTGCTAAGTCTGGCCCATGCCCATAAGTTATACAGCTAGACAGTAAAAAAAGAATAAGAAATCTAAGCTTCACAGTTAACAATTTAATTGGCGTATGCGCCGGCCAAACTATTGATGAAGTTATTTGCACCAGCCTTATCCACGTGATAATGATAGCCCCTCGCAGCATCAGAATGCCCTCTGCTTGCGTCCAAATCTGTATATTCAGTTCCACTCGCACTCAACCTTTCGTAAAGGCCAAAGCCGTCCAGCGCATAACCAATCATCGCTGCATGACCGTCTGCCTGAGGTATTTTTTTAGACAAACCCGTTGCGGCATGATAGTGATAACCTACAGCCATATTAATATGTCCACCTGCGTCATCAAATGGAGCAAGGGTATACGCACCTAAAATTGCATTTACAGGAGCCGGTGCATCAAATACAACTCCATTGAAGGCTATTCCTCTAACACCCGGCCCAGAAGAACCTGGTCCCCCACCAAAACTAATTGGAGAAGTTAATTTTACAGGCGTCACTGGGATATAGAGTGTTCTGGTGATGCTTGATACATAAGATGGGAGACATTCCACACAATAGTTTTTATATGCTGCGCCTACATTGGGATTAGCAGCTGCCTGACAATCAGCCTGTGTAAGCGTCTTTGTAATCGCTCCATTGCTGGTATTGTACATTTGCCATGTTGTATTATTGTAGAAAGTGGCAAGATTCTTTATAAATGCTCCATCAACATCATAAACATTACCCCCTTCCAACCAAATGCCTCCTTTCGTTTTATCGTCACTTATGTTGGAAGGGCACCATGGACCCATGTTATGATCACTGGGGGTACTTTTTGACACAATTTTGTAACAATCAACAGTTGACCCGTTGGACAGGGTTTTTGAAACAATACTGATTGGTTCTGATAATCCTGCTACCAGGAATTTTGACGAATCCACCTTAAATACAATTGCTGTTGTATCAATAGTTTGATTTGATTTTGAACAAGATGAAGCAAGCAAAAGAATTAAAATAAAATGACTTAAATGAAACATCAATGACTTATTCATAATTTATTTATTTAAAACTGAAACTTATATACCAAATTGGGGAAAAAACCCAATTGATTTGTTGTCTGAATGCTCCCTCTTCTATCATCATATTGTTGTGAAAACACGTTTTTATGATTGGTTACATTCTGAATATCCAATGAAACGGTATGTGACACTCTTCGCTTTCCACTGTTCAGGGTATAGCCAGCCTTTATGTCCAGCCTATAATAATTCTCATAAAAGGTGGAATAAACATTTTCGGACAGCTGTTCTCGACCAGCGTTATTTGAGGCGGCCAAATCAATTGGCGTGTATGCCCTGCCACCTGCATTTGTAAATTTAATATCGGTTGAAAGTTTATTGCGCTTATCGCTGCCAACTTTCCACTCTTTACCTGTCAGGAAATTAAATATATATTTACCATTGAATGCAGTATTCCTTTCGACCCCATCGCTTCCTTTGTATTTTGAACTATAGAGGGAGGACGTAAACAGTCCATAATAACCATTACCGAAAAACTTCTCAACCGTCAATTCTACGCCGTAATTCTTTCCAGTTCCCCGGTTGATGAGGCTATCTTGCAAATCAGTTCTAAAAGTAGCACCTGTATTGAGCATGGAGTAACTGCTTGAGAAAGTAGTTACAGGAACATTATAGATATACTGATAGTAGGCTTCTGCTTTAATTCGCCATTCTGGGATAGGCTGAACATTATAGCCCAAAACGATATGATGGCTCTTTGTGAAATCTAAATTCTTATTGTTATAAACGGTATTGCCAGATGCATCTGTACTTTGTAAAAAATAGACATTGATGGGCTGCATTTGTGCATGTAGTCCATAACCAAAATTCAAACTCCCTTTATCTGAAAGGTTATAAACGAGTCCAAATCTGGGCTCAACAGAAACGGCATTATTTAATAAAAAAAGTTGTGAATGTAATCCGGTATTCATGACTAACTTACTGGCCAGGTTGTATTTAACCTGTGCATATGCCTGGGCCAGATTGGTACTGCTCTCATAATCCCATATTTGTTTATATGAGTCGTTGATATTGCCTTTGGTCTTGTAATTCAAATCCAAACCCATCAGTTCATCCATCAGGCCTGTTTTTAGGAAAAGTCTTGAGTTAATCTTTGTGTTGTAAGAAGTACTGAAGTAATAGTGTATCGACCCCTTAATTCTTGGACAAAATGGGGTTAAAATTTGAGACAATTTCGGTTATTTTTTCAGTTTTATAGGGTCTGGATATAAGGTCATTTTCGCATAGATACTGTTCTGGAGATTTTCTACCCAATGCGCCATGCTTTCGGTGATTGTTGTACCAGTCGTAGTATCGGTTAAAAATCATTTGAGCATGAAAGATGGATTCAAATTCAAACCGCTCAACAACTTCTCTTTGGATATTACTGTGTAAGGCCTCTATATATGCATTTTCCTCAGGAGTGGCTACATGGGTAAACTCTTGATTAACACCTTTATCTTTCAGAAATTGTCTTACTACATGAGCAATGAACTGAGAACCATTATCGTTTCTGATTGTGATTCCTTCGATTTTATACTCCATCAATAACAGAGATAATAAAATTATCACATCCCCTTTTTTGATGTTAAATCGAAGCATGTGTGTCAATACCTTTCGACTGAAAGCATCAATCACAGTCAAAAGCAATGCATTCCTCTGAGCTCCATGAATGTGGATATACTTGATATCCATACACAGATGTTCCAGTGGTTTTTCTGCTCTGATTTTTCTAAAGCGAACAAACTGTCTTGAAACACCAATTGATCCAATTCTGCGGTTAAACAACAGGTTGTGGATCTTCATCAGGCGATAGACTTTCTTGTGGTTGATAACGTACCCTTTGTCTTTAAGCTCATCCCAGATGTTTTTGTATCCATAGCAGCAGAACTCTTGCTGGAGAATCGATTCAACATCCTGTAACACTACAGCATTGTCTATCAACTCTCCATCCTGCTTGATAGTCATTGTGCTTGGTTTACGACCACGAATACCATCACCTCGCTTGTAGTAGAAACTACTGCTGGGAACACCTGACCATTGCAAAAGATCTCGCCTGCTTACCATAGGATGTGTTTGAAACTGTTGCATTACTTCGATCGACGCTGCTCGAGGGATTGACTTTTTTTTAAAAGTTCAGTCTTGAACTCCAGTTCAATAGACTGTTTAGCAACTATATTTTTTAACAAACGAATCTCTTCCATTGCTGCATCCAACTCAGGATTACGTTGCTTGGCATACGACTGAAGATTGGTTGCTCCTCCCGCATTGAAACTCTCCTTCCATCTACTGAACACAGAATGGGATAGATTGTGTTTACGCAATGTTTGGGTTACGCCATACTGATCTGCTTCGTTGATAATTGCTAGTTTCTCTGAAGCCGAGAAACTCCTTCTTGTTCTTGACATATTTCCTAAATTTAGTGACTTAATTGATTAAACAATTATGTCCAGCTTTTTAGGGGGTCAATACAACAGAATATTCAAAATTGGTAAAGGTGAATTATTTTCTTTCATCTAAAACAGTATGTTCCTCAGTTTGCCCCAATAGCATTTGGGGTTTGTACTATTGAATTTTGCAGATGAATAAATTTGAAATTTTCTTATCATCATTTTTATTATTTTAGATATATTGTATTATTACATAGAGGAATCAAAAAAAGCAAAAAATGGGGGAAGAAAATAAACAATTCGTTGTTGACTTAGAAAACACAATTAGGATAAAGAATGAGTTTATTTCAACATTGCTATTTGCAATGCTCACAAAAAAACAAATTGAGGCGATAAAAACAATTGGCGGGAATATTCAAGGTATAACATCAGAGAAATATTACCCTTCTATAGTATTAAAGACCTACTTTAAGTTTGAAGCATATGATAATTCTTACGGGGCGGGGAATGATGACGGAGTGCCTTTTAAGTATCTAAGTAAATTCAGTATGATTTCAAATGTAAATTGTTCCTACTATTTAATCGGTACTAATGGCAACACAAATATTCTTTATAATGGCAAACCAGAAAGAATCATAATTGGTCAAATGACAGATGAAGAACTTGAAGCCAGAAAAATATCAAATGAAGTTATGAATTTTGAATATTACAGGATTAACTTATAATCTTAATAGAACTAACTTTTCAACCACCAATTTCTTGAAATTCAAAAGAAAATTCACTTTTGTGAATATTGCTTTTTGATTGCCTCATTATTGGGTTTTACACTTTGTTTTACATTTTGTTTTACACAAAATAAAAAACCCCTTGAAAATCAAGGGGTTGTGCTCATTTTGAGCGGACCGGACGGGACTCGAACCCGCGACCTCCGCCGTGACAGGGCGGCATTCTAACCAACTGAACTACCGATCCTTGAT
>CANHUF010000155.1 GCA_947463715.1 Sphingobacteriales bacterium | reverse complement strand
TTGAAGACAAAGGCATGCGTCTGGTAACTGATCGTAAAAGTGTATTATACCTCTTCGATACCACCTTGGATTTTTCAGATGGACTCAGTGGGAAAGGCTTTCATTTCCTCAATCCCAATGCCAGCAGAACCTGCGCCTGTGGTGAAAGCTTTTCGGTCTGATTATTTTTTCACAAAAGGAAACACCTCCCATTTTTCGCCTTTCAGCAATAAAATCCTGTATAAGCCCGGTGGAAGGTGACTGATTCTGATACCCGTAATGTTGCCAAAATCTTCTGTTTGTGTTTGATGGATTACCGAAAGTGTATCCAGTATGCTGATCTGCCTGATGTCTTGGAACCTGCAGCTGATGAATATTTTGTTGCTGCCAGGGTTGGGGTAGAGTATCATAGGTGCATCGAAATTTAAGTGAACAATATTGGAAGTAGCAATCATTCCAGCATCATATATCCCCCTGATCCTGAAAAAAAGTTTTCCGTGAAGTCTGGAATCAGGTTGGAAGAAATAGATCTGATTGTCTTTTTTTTCAATTGCCGGAAATGAATCATACAATCTGAAATGCTGTCCGTCTTCACTGATCTCTATGTGGAATGTTGTGAAGTTTTCAGAATTTTCCAGGTCCCAGCCCAGCGAATAACGGTCGCCTGTATGATACGTTCTGAGTCTGATGTTTTGTTGCGACAAAGCCACAGGGTGCAAAGCTGAGAATGTCCAACTGCTATTTGGAATGGGTAAATAGGGCGTCGTCAGCTGGTTGCTGTCTCTGGAAATCTGCATGTGTGCCAGCTGCCACTCGCTTGAATCCTGTGGTAGCATAGCCAGAAAAGGGAGCCCTGTGAAGTCAGTTGTGGCTTCCGGAAACAGCGTGGCGCTAATAGAAAGGCTGTCTGTGTTATTACCCACATTATTCATATTGAGTTGCCAGCCCCCCTTGCTGAGCGTTTTGAGTGGATACCTGAGGCCATTCCCTCCGGCTTGTATGCTGTTTGCACTGAATTTCACACGCATGTTGAATGGACGTTGCGCTGGAGATTGCACCATCAGGGGTGCAAAGGTCATGCTGTCACCTACCGGAAAATAAACCCCTGTTGCGTTTTGTGCTGCAACCTGCAGTGAACCGCTGATGAAACTCGCGCCAGTACCACCCTTGATTTTTCCTGTAAGGGTCATGATGGCTGTGTCTGTATTCCTGATTATTCCCTTATTCAATATCAGACTGTCTGTTACCACAAGGGCACTTTCGATCCATAAATCTCCTGCAGTTTTGTTTATCATCAATACACCAACAGAGTCTGGAAAATGGTTTCCTGTGGTCTGGTTTTCCGATCCTGTGAAGCAGAATCCGGTCTGTTTATGAATTTGATGTTCCCTGGTCATGATGTTGGCTTTCACGGTACCATCAGATATAACCCGTTTATGCCCCAGCATAATCAGTGTATTGTTTTCGGTTCGGAATATGCCATTGCCCCGGATGGAGCAGGTGTCCATTACCAACCTCGCACCCTGCTTTATAAAGAATGATGTTCCGGCTGCAAGCTGCAGGTCAGTCAGCAATTTTGTTACGCCTGTACTCAGTTCAAAACCCCTGAAATTTGCTCCCGTCTCAAGTGTGCCCGTGATGCTTATTGCACCGGAATCACCTGCGCATTCAATCAGCCTGCCAATGCTGTCTGCGGTTACGGGGTTAATGAGCATTCGTCCGCCAACAGATAGCCTGCCTTTCAGGATGATCCTGGCAGTCATAGCAGATGTAAGCGAAGCGCTGTCGCCAATAACCAGGTCTCCTCCGATGTTGAGGTCACTGCTGCCGGTACCGCTATAGGATTTTCTTCCAGCCGATGCCATAAAATGCAACGAACCGTACCGCCTGCCTGTCAGCGATACGGTATATCCCGCTGTGCCGGGCACATCAAAAGTAAAAATTCCCCTGGCTGTGCTGCTGTCTGCCAGCAATTTGCCTGCCAGGTAAGCATTGCCACGGACGGTATTGTGTGTGTACGTTCCTCCGTTTCTGATGGCCATTTTCCCATTTAATTCAATGGGATTGCCTGCAGGAGCTCCGGAGCTGTTAATGAGTTTTGTATGCATGCCAATATCGAGTCCGGTTTCAGCTGAATGCAACCTTAGTGCCGGCATCCTGGTATTGTGGGGCGCAATTTGGAGGGTGTTGACAAAGGTTCCCGATGAACGCAGGGTAATGCTGTTCACATCTGCCGTATCCATCCCCATCCTGATCCATACCGGGGCATTAAAAATGGAGTTGTCTATCAGCACATCATCAGCGGCTTCAGGCAACCCGTTGGGGTGCCAGTTGATTGGGTTATGCCAGAGGCTGTCTCCTCCTTCACCATCCCATCTTTTTTGTGCCTGGCTACTGCCAATCAATGCTGTCAATAAAAAAACGAAAACTGTCCGTCCACACATAACCACCTCCTGCTTTTCAGGCAAGTTATTAACAGGGATTTGGGATAAAAAGGTATTTTACACGTCTTTTTTCCGTTATTTTCACGACTTCTCGTAATCTTGCATCCTTATGATACCCATCATCAAAAAAGAGTGGCAGCAATATTTCAGCGGAATGCTGGGCTACCTCATCATCATCGTTTTTCTGCTGATAAGCGGACTGGTTGTTTTCATCCTGCCAGAAACTGGCATTCTGGATGGCGGCTATGCCACTCTGGAGCCATTTTTTTCCATTGCGCCTTATATCATGTTGTTTCTTATTCCAGCTGTAACGATGAAAAGTTTCAGCGATGAATATAAAACCGGCACTTTCGAAGTGCTGCGCACTTCACCTGTCAGCATCCGGGATATAGTTACCGGTAAATACCTGGCTGGTTTGCTGGTGGTACTTTCAGCCCTTGCCTGCACACTGGTTTATGTGGCTTGCATTGCCTGGCTTTCAACCGACGGCATTGATACAGGCGGCATAGCCGGGTCTTACATCGGATTATTCCTGCTCTGTGCTGTGTACACCGCAATAGGCATATTCACCAGCAGCATGCAGCAGAATTCAGTAGCCGCATTTCTGCTGAGTGCCCTGATTTGTTTTTCAGTTTATTCTCTTTTTTCATCCCTTGCAGCTGCACCTTTTCTTGGTCATAAAATCGGTTACTGGGTATCTATGGCAGGCATTGAAGTGCACTACCAGCAGATCAGTAAAGGTTATATCGATAGCAGGGATATCATCTATTTTTTAACGGTCATCGTCCTTTTTCTCCAACTGACCATCCTGAATGTAAAAAACCGATAGGCCATGAAAATGAAAAAAAGGGGTCTCCGCAGTTTAATGCCGGTTTTGTTGCTTCTCCTGGCAGCCAATATACTATCCGTTTTCTGGCATACCGGCATTGACCTAACGGCTGAAAAAAGGTTCACGCTCTCTCCGGCTACCCGGGAACTCGTTGCAGGTATTGATGCACCTATGACACTTACAGTTTACCTGGAAGGTGATATTCCTGCAGGATTCAAAAAGCTGGCTGCTACTGCAGCAGATATGTCCGCTGCCTTCAGATCCATCAGCAATGGCCGGTTCCAGGTAGTTTTTGAAAGACCCGGCGAGGGACTTGATGATTCTGCACGAACGTTTTTGTTTGATTCCCTTCAACGGATGGGCATCAATCCCACCAATGTCAAGGCACAGGCCCGGCAGGGAGAACAGTCTGAGGAAACACTTGTATTTCCTGGCGCCGTACTTGCCAGTAACAGCGGCAGCAGGGGGATTGATTTTTTAGAGGGACAGAGTAACCTGAACGGACTGGAATCGCTGAATAATGCAGAAGCCCTGATGGAATATAAACTGGCCAAAGCAATCGTGATGTTGCAGCGCAAGACTGTTCCATTGATTGGATACCTCACTGGCAATGGCGAGCCGCTGGATTACCGGGCATATGACCTGATTGAAAATGTTCTCCGCAAGGAACATGCCTTCAGTATATTGCCCATAGACAGTGTACCCTTTGTGCCCGAAGAATTTACCGCGATAGTCATTGCGAAACCCATGCAGGCATTCTCGCCTGAACAGAGGCTCAAAATTGATCAGTTCATTATGCATGGCGGTAAAGTATTGTGGGCGCTAGATAACCTCTATGCCAGTATGGACAGCCTGCAGCGCAGCAGTGGATCATTCGTGGCTTTTGACCTCGGACTTGAACTGGATGAACAGTTGTTCAAATATGGTGTACGCATCAACCGGGACCTGGTCCAGGACCTCGAATGCGATAAGGTGCCTTCCGTGATTGGCAGTGTAGGCGATAAGCCACAGATTGAACTCCTACCATGGCCCTATGCGCCGCTGTTACGCAATACAACACCTCATGTCATCTCACGTAACCTGGATCATGTGTCTTCCAGCTTCCCGCAATCCATTGATACCATCAGTGCACCCGGCATCAGCAAACATGTATTGCTTTCCACTTCGCCCTATGGCAGAAAGCTGTCGTCTCCTGCACTGGTAGAATGGAAAAGCATCCGTACAGAAGAAGACCTGAAAAACTTCAATCAGGCAAACATACCGGTTGCGGTACTTTTGGAAGGCCGGTTCACTTCGCCATTTGCCAACAGGATGTCTGCAGCAGATCTGGCCAATATGGAGCAGGTTTTCAATCGTCCCTTTTTACCAGCTTCTGCAGCTCCAAACAGTATGATTGTAATTGCTGATGGAGATATCCTGCTCAATCCCGTGAGTCAGGAAGATGGTCCGCTTGCCATGGGTATGAATAACTACACCCGCCAGTCTTATGCCAACCGTGATTTCATCAGCAACTGTATGTTTTACCTTACTGGCGGTGCTGCCGTCATGGAAGCCAGGGGTAAGGAATACCGGTTGAGGCTGCTGGATAAGGAAGCTTTGGAAAAGAACAAAGGTTTCTGGCAGGCTTTTGCCCTATTAGCACCCATGGTGTTGCCCTTTTTATTCCTACTGGCCAACAGCTGGATACGGAAAAGGAAATATGCCAGGCCTTTCTGAGTAGTGCCTCACTTATTGATTATCTTTGATGTTTCTAAATATTTTGTGGACCATGACTGTTGACCAGATAACTTACCTGACATTCGGCGTTGTATTGATTGTAGCCCTGGCACTTGATCTGGGACTGATGAGCAAGAAGAATGAAGCAATAACAATGAAAAAGGCCATGTGGCAAACTATTTTCTGGGTTGCTCTCAGTGTTGCCTTCTGTCTGTTTCTCTGGTTTGAGAAAACCCCTATTGTGGCCACCAAGTATTTTACTGCTTACCTGATGGAATGGTCGCTCAGCATCGACAATATTTTTGTGTTCATCCTCATCTTCACCTTTTTTAAGGTAGAAGCCTCTGATGCAGGCAGGGCCTTACTTGTGGGCATTCTTTTAGCCATCGTATTCAGGATTATATTTATAGCATTGGGTATAGAGCTCATCAATAAATTCCATTGGATTCTGTATGTTTTTGGCTTCTTCCTGGTGTATACCGGTTATACATTATTTGTTAAAAAAGATGAAGCAGAATTTGATCCCGCAGAAACGAAAGTTTACAGGCTCATCAATAAATTTTTCAGGATCAGCGCGCTTGAGCCTAAAGGCCGGTATTTTGTTACGCTGCACGGGAAAGTGTATTTTACCAGCCTCGCTGTGGTAGTGCTTATGCTTGCAGCAGTCGACATCGCATTTGCGCTGGACTCAATCCCTACTGTTGTTTCACTGGTGCGTGAAAAAGCCAATGCAGCATTCACAACGGATGATATCCTGGTTATCTATTCTTCGAATATTTTTGCGGTACTCGGACTTCGTTCGCTTTTCTTTTTGCTGAAGGGTGCCGTTGACAAATTTGATTACCTGCAACAGGGTATTGCCATCGTATTGATTTTTATTGGCATCAAAATGCTTATTGAATATTTTGGCATCCACATCAACATCATGATTTCACTGGCCGTAATTGTGGCTTGCCTTGCGGGTTCAATTCTTTATTCCATCCGTAACCAGCGGAAAAAGGCTGTTGCTCATGAATAAAAAGTAATGAGATACGCTGCAGCAGATATTGCACGCATGTCAGATTCCAGGTTGATGGGTTATCAGCCTGGGTTGGGAATTGTGCAACATCTCCTTACAGACAGCAGGAAACTTACTTTTCCGGATACAACATTGTTTTTTGCCATCAGAACCCGTCAGGGAGATGGTCATGATTATATTCCTGAGTTATACAGACAGGGAGTCAGACACTTCATGGTTTCCCTTTTGCCGGATACAACAGAATACCCGGGAGCCATATTTTACCATAAATCAGATGTTGTTGCCGGGTTGCAGTTGCTCGCCAT
>CANHUF010000154.1 GCA_947463715.1 Sphingobacteriales bacterium | reverse complement strand
TATTGACCTGAACAGGAGGTTGTCCGTATACGGCTCCTGGACGCTGGACCTGCTTGAATTTACCATTCCAGGCAGTACCCATGTCTATGAACTGGATCAGCTGAAAGTTCCTCAGGAAAGCGTTGTTGATAGGCCTGTTGAAGAATGTTGTAAAGATGGGGAGCCTGAATTCAGAATTCAGCACAATATTGTTATTCCCATTAGCCACATTCTGCCTGTGTCCGCGCAGGTTCAGTGCCAGGGTCTGGAAAGCATAATCCACATCGGGTGCTGGTGTAATGGCGTCGTTGAACTTTGGACTTAACCATCCTTCTACGCCACCCAGGTAATAAATCAGTTTTTGTGAACCGAATGAAAAATCTGCAGCACCGCGTCCAGCCCAGATGAAGTTCCTGTAAATAGGGTAGTAGTAACGGACATCTGTGCCTACATTGAACATGAATTTTCCGGTGTTTTCGGCATTGACAAGTCTTGAATTGATGTCTGTGTAGATCTTATACCTGAATCCGTTCCAGATATTAAGGGTTGGATTGATGGTATTATCATGAACATATTCGAGCCTGACAAGGGCATACTTTAAAACAGTATCAGTCATTGTCAACGACGGGTAATAATTGGCATTGGTATTGATGACTACCCTGTCTGTTCTGAATCCTGCTGTTGCCCGCAAACTCTTCACTTCATTAAACGGATAGCTGATATTAAACTGGTAAAGATTGGACGCCATTTTATTATTCAGCTGTGATTTTATATCATTGGGATCAAAAATTGGGAAGTTCTCCTGGTTGCTGCGGTAATAGGTTAATCCCCAGTCCCACCTTCTCCTGAGGTTCTGGTAAGACGCCAGGTAGTCATTGTCTCTCAGGTTGGTACCCAGCCTGAATCCACCAATGAATTTTTTATCCTCCATGATATCAGATATACCCATTCGAAGAATGCCATTCAGGTTATCATTGTTAGAAAGGTAAATGGGTCCTGATCCTCCGCCATAGGGTTGATAACGGTTTACAAGAACAGAGTTGTTGAAGCCGGAGACAAGGTAATCTGATGCAAACTTCAGTTTGTAATTGAAGGTTTTTGCCTTCTTCAGGTAGTCTTCTTTTTGTGGCACTTCAACTTCTTCTGCTACGGGCCTAACAGAGTCTTTTAACTCATTATCAAATTCTGTCTGAAACAATTGTGCTTTCTTTTCACCGGTTGCATCCTGTTTTATTTCCTGCTGGAATTTCATAGCTGCCGTCTTCTTCTTTCTTTCCTCTTCCATCAGTTGTCTGATATAGAGTGTAGGCTTGGCATTGATATTTCTTTTGTTTAGTACAGCCTCGTTAATCTTCAGTTTATAGAGGAATTTGAGATTCCCTTCCTGTCTGAGTTCACTAACCTGGTTATTGTCTCCTGCACCTCTTGTTTCCTGCAGACTGCTTTCGTAGTTGGTAATGGGGAATACATAAGTGCTGTCGTTGGTGAGTGAAATATATCCCACTGAATCAGGTTCTTCCCTTTGCCAAAATTTCAATGTTGAATCAAGTTCTTTTTTATCAGGATTGCGTAAAAAGTCATCACCTATCCTGTATATGGTGTCGAGACCGGCTCTTTGGGTGGTAAAAAATCCAGCATACCTGTTTCCTATGCCATTGGCATCACTAACGAAAGTAAAGTGGTTGACATTGTACTGCAGGGGATATCTGGCTTCGCCAAAAGGCTGGTTTGTTAGCTGGGTAATTTGCCTGAAATCGCTCTTGGTCCAATTGTCTACCATGAAAATGTTGAAGTGGTTTCTGGACGCAATCGCAGTATCTGATTTTGATGCATTGGCACCAGGTCTGTTGGAGGAGAAAAGGATTCCGGTTTTATTGGGGAATGCTACAAAAGAAGCATCCAGGTCGTCATACACATCGTTCGTAATCTGCTGAACAGCATTCTCCTTTACCTTATAAACGAAGACATCTGATTGTCCGTTTTTAACTGCACTTAGAATAAGCGTATTGTTGTCCAGCATGAATTTGGCATCCTGTATCAGCTGGAAACCTTCCAGTTCCTGTTTGAAAGTTTTGATGCGTGCTACAGCATCATAAATGAACATCTTAATTTTCCCTTCAGCGGTATAAATAACAAGTACCCTGGACCCTTTGGGATCCCATGCAAGAATGGGGTAGTTGGGGTTAAGTTCATCCTGGTTATTCAGAATACCTGCCTTCAGTAGAGTTTTACGCTCATCAGATAGGTCTTCAAGAATAACTTTGTAAATGCCTTTGGTGTATTGCACCATTACATAGGAATTATTTTTGGCAATGGGGTTAGCTTGAAACCTAAAGTAGTCGGTGCCGTTGCTTTTTTCCTCAACAGTTACAACATTGCCTTTGGGTAGGTTTTTGCGTCCCCTCATGTCATCCTCATACTTATCTGCTTCCATTTGCATGAAGTCTTTCAGCAGGTCCTTGAATTTCTTCTTGGTTACTTTGAGGCTTGATGCATTGAGGCTTTTATAGATTCTGGATAAATAAAGGAAATAGGTAATGTTATCTTTCTTGTATTGATCCCCGATAAATTTCCAGAAGGCATGGCCGGCAAGTAAAGGGTCTTTAAATGCAAACTGATAAAAAGTTTTATAATCGCCGGAAAGTAATGCCGACTTTAACCTGTCGTCGTGAGCAGGACTCCAATTTTCAGCAACGTAAGCCACATAGCCATCTATAAGCCATTTGGGTAAATCAAGCAGTGCCTGGTTACTGGCAAACTCCCCAAGGTCATCACCAAATAATAAATTTTCTACCAATACTTTTGCAATGCCCTGCCTGATTTGAATTCTCAGTTCGTTGAGGTTGCCGTTAAAATAGATGATGATTTTATTATTCACAAGTTTCGTAACACCACCTGTATTCTGCCAGTCAATTCCCAGACCTATATTCGATTGCTGGTATTCTGTAAAGCTGTTGTAGATGATGATATTTGCCCTGCGTTGCAACCCATATTCCACAAATTCTTCAATACTGCCAAGCTCTTCTTCTGCAACCTGTGCAACAAATTTGCCAAGTTGTAGCCCTTCATCACTGTAATAAGCATTAAAGTTCCTTGTTTGCAGGTATTGCCAGTTGAATTTCTTGTATTGTACCCTGTTTTTTCCAAATTCTACGGTGCTGACCTGTGCTTCAGCCTGAAGGGTAAAGAGTATTACGGCAACAAGTGCCGGGAATATTTTTCGCATGGTTGAATGATTCAATTGAATGGATACCTTTGTATGGCACATGCAAGGCATGGTTATGCAATAAAATTAATGCTTTTAACCAAGAAATAAGGGGAATGCTAAACGTTAAAATTTTCACTTTCAACCCGCTTCAGGAGAACACATACCTTGTTTATGACCAAGACGGCAACTGTATGATAACAGATCCCGGATGTTATTTTGATGAAGAGAGGGAGAAACTGGCTGCATTTATCACTCAAAAGGGACTGAAGCCGGTACTTCTGGTGAATACGCATTGTCATCTTGATCATGTTTTTGGCAATAAATTTATTCACGAAACGTACGGGTTGGAATTGCATATCCATGAGGGAGAAAAGGTGATGCTTGATCGGGCACCTGCTAGTGGGTTGATGTGGAATGTGCCTTTTGATAATTATGTGGGTCCGCTGCATTTTTTTGACATGGCTAAACCGCTTCAACTGGGTAATCACAACTTTGAATTACTTTTCACACCAGGACATTCTCCAGCAAGCGTCAGTTTGTACAATGCTGCTCAGGGATTCCTCCTCGCAGGAGATGTGCTTTTCCGGGAGAGTGTTGGGAGAACGGATCTTCCAGGAGGGAATCCTGATGTATTGGAAGCATCTGTCAGAAATATTTTATATGCTTTGCCTGAAGAAACAAAAGTGTATTCCGGGCATGGACCATCAACAACAATAGGACATGAGAAAAGGCACAACCCTTATGTGCCTGCGTTGGGTTAGATGAATCTGTAAATTCTGTTCAGGTAAGGGATTTTCGCAAATTCACTTTTTTCCATTTTCAGCACCAGGAAAGTGAACAACACAATGAGTACCATTGCAGCTGAATGAAGCAGCAGTATATCCTTGTATGTATTTCTTAGCTGATGGTGGATGACGAAAAGTATAAGCGAAAGTCCGATATAACCAAAGCACCGCTTCACATCATAAGGAACCGGATAGTGTTTTTGTCCGAGTAAATAACTTACCAGCATCATACTGGCATAACAGACCACTGTAGCCAGTGCAGAAGCCAGATAACCCAGGTGTGGAATCAGGATGTAATTTACTGCAACTGTGATCAGTGCTCCTCCGATTGTGATGTATGCGCCAGTGCTGATTTTGTCTGTCAGCTTGTACCAGATGGATAGGTTGTAATAAATTCCCAAAAATATTTTGGCCAGCATCAGTATGGGAACCAGAAAGAGTCCTTTCAGGTATTCCGGATGTCTGCTCACACCCATGAAATGTTTCCAGATATCAGGAAACAGGGAGACACCCAAAAAACACATGCAGCAGGCTATCACAAAGAAATTCATAATGCGGGCATAGGTTTCCTTTGCATTTGTCTTATCTGCATTTTTAAAGAAAAAAGGTTCTGCTCCCATCCGGAAGGCCTGGATGAAAATTACAATGAGCGCTGCCAGTTTGTAATTAGCAGTATATATCCCTACGGCTTCCATTTCATGTAATGCATCCGGAAATCTTTTCAGCAACAAGAACCTGTCGATTGTCTCGTTAACCATCCCGCCAAACCCAACAATTATCATGGGGAGTGAATACCTGACTATGGTTGTAATCAGTTGTCTGTCTGGCTCAAACCTGAAGGATTTCCATTCTTTCAGTAATAGCATCCATGTTAGTCCGCTCGCCACCAGTTGTGAAATAAACACATAACCGATTCCCAGTTCTGCTTTGTATAAGGAGGCAATTATGCTCTTTTCGCCCCTTTCAGCTGCTCCTTTGCAGTAGTAGAGAAAGAAAATGACCAGACCAACATTCACCAGGATGTTGAGCAGTTTGATGACTGCAAATTTTTTAGGTCTGCCTTCCTGTCTAAGTTTTGAAAATGGGATCACGGCAATACTGTCAAGCGCAACAATCAGCACCATGTATAGCACATATTCCGGATGCTTACCAACACCCATGAATGCAGCAATTGCATCCAAGTTGAGTAAGAGGAGAATTGTGAAAAGGGCAGTTGTTGCCAGTAGAATCACAAAGGTATTGTTGAATACCTGCCTGACTTCGTGGTCTCTGCTGAACCTGAAATAAGCGGTCTCCATGCCAAAGGTGAAAACAATATTCAGAAATGCTGCACCGGCAAAGAGTATAGAGATTTCGCCAAAAGGTCCGGCTGCGTAAATAAGTGTAAGGATAGGGTTAAGGAGGTAGTTGATGAACCTGCCTGCAATGCTGCTGAGTCCGAACCAGATAGTCTGGCTGGCGAGTTGCCGTATTCCTGCCAAGGGTATAAGTTTCCACAAAAATAAGGTTTATACCAACTTCAGGCCGATTACATAACTTCATGTTCAGATTTTAACAGCATAGATTATGAGAGCAGTAGTACAGCGTGTTGCTAAAGCGTCAGTAAGCGTAGGTGGTGAAATTACAGGAAGTATCAGCAATGGCTTACTCGTGCTGTTGGGTATTGAAGATGCCGATGACGTTTCAGATATGGAATGGCTTGCTGCCAAGATTGTTAATATGCGGATTTTCAATGATGAGTCGGGTGTTATGAATGTTTCCCTGCTTGAAACGGGTGGTGATATCCTGCTTGTTAGTCAGTTTACCCTGCATGCATCCACTAAAAAGGGGAACAGGCCTTCCTATATCCGGGCGTCCAAACCTGCAACGGCAATCGTAAAATATGAGGAGTTTAGGCATGTGCTTACAAGTGTATTGGGTAAGCCGCTTCAATGTGGCGTTTTCGGAGCAGATATGCAGGTGGAGCTGGTGAATGACGGACCAGTTACAATCATTATTGATACAAAAAACAAGGAGTAATGGAGCTGAAAGAAGCACAGGAGCAAGTAGATCAGTGGATCAGGACAATTGGAGTGCGCTATTTTAGCGAGCTGACCAACATGGCCATCCTGACAGAAGAGGTGGGAGAGCTTGCCCGGATTATGGCAAGGAAATTTGGCGACCAGTCATTTAAAAAAAATGAATCGGCAGACCAGCTTGCAGATGAAATGGCCGATGTGCTTTGGGTTTTAATTTGTCTGGCCAATCAGACAGGTGTAGACCTTACTGAGGCATTTAAGAAGAATATGGAAAAGAAAACAGTACGGGATGCTGACCGTCACAGGCAAAACGAAAAACTTGCTGAAGACTAAATATGC
>CANHUF010000153.1 GCA_947463715.1 Sphingobacteriales bacterium | reverse complement strand
TGACAAGAATATATAAGACTTTAATTGCCATCATATCCATTACGGCAATTGCTGTGAGCTGTTCAAAGGATGTTCCTGTAGATGAAGACGGTCTTCTCATCACAGAGCGTCAGGAATGTTTTGTGAGTAATTTTGAACTGCTTGGTTCGGACTTTGTTACCGTGAGAGCTGCGGTGCCCGTTATTGATACAACAGCACAGACAATAAACGTTACTGTACTCTTTGGTACAGACCTTAAAAATGTGTATCCGCAGTTCACATTGGCTACTGACTGTAAGCTGGATCCCAAAGTAACTGGCAGAACAGATCTGTCTGACCTGGCAAATCCCAAAAAGTATACTGTTGTTTCCGGAAATCGGAAAATCAGGAAAGAATACAGCGTGAATATTAAATTCCAATAACCAAAACTTTCTAAAACACTTAAGATGCGTTTCATCAAAAACAATATAGCAGTTCTGGTTGTTTTCTCAACTTTACTATTCTCTTCCTGTCAGAAAGATGAATATGTTGTGCCTGATCCTGTTTCAGATCTGACCAACGACTGCATTAAACGTACCATTGGTCCTAATATAGTAAGCCTTCCTATTGAGTTTGCTTACGCAATGGCCATACCTAAAAGTAAAGGTAAACTTGTCTCTGCTCAGGTTGAAGCATCCATTGCAGGTGCTACAGGAACTTTCCTGGAGCACAGGTCGTTTTACACCAACACCAGTGGTGTGGATGTGCCCGTAACCGTTGGAACTCCTTCCACAAATGATGGCAAGTCTACCAAAGTGGCTTTTACTGTCGATACAACAGCTGCAACACTCAGGTATAATTATGTTATTCCGGAAGAAGCCAGAGGGCAATCAGTGACCTTTACTTTTTCAGCAACCAGCAGCAATGGTCAGACTGTATCCTACAAAATGGGGCCATACACAATAGCTAAAATGGGCATCAAGAGGAATATTGCAGTATCCAACGGCAATCTTGCTTATATTTCAATTGAGAATATGACCGCATATACCGCTGCAGAGGCAGCAGCAAATGCAGGTAAGGTTGATCTGGTTTATTTATACAGGGCTACTCCTACAACATTTACACATGCCCTGGTTTCACCAGGTGCGGAGTCTGTATATTTACCTGGTGTGACTTTGCCTTCTGGTGTTAACCGCAGTACAAAAGTTCGGAAGGTGTTTAACCTGCAAGACAGAAATCTGGCGAATCTCCAGTTCGGTATTTATGTGGATGACAAGGATTTGCAGGAAGTAGATCTGACTGATGCTCCTAACTACGCGCTGGGATTGCGGGCAGAGGCAGGTACCTGGGTGGAAACTGCCGATAAAAAATACAAAGCCTACATATTCGTTAATTCCGTCAATCCCAATGGCAGTGCCGTTATAAGTATGCTTAGGTATACGTTATAAATGAGAGCCTTTGGTGGCAGAAAGATATTCCTTGTATATCGAAAAGATAATTCTGGAAGAAAGGCAGTCATATCAGGCTGCCTTTCTCATGTTTAAGAGGTTAAGAAAAACAAGCCTATCATGGCTTAGGCATCTGATTACCTTGTGTTTTTTTGGTAAACGGCCAGTAGAGGATTTGATAAATTAAAGGGACTAATTCTAAACTTTATTGATTCAATGGGATTTCATATTCAGCTCCAGGAGGGACATTAAATCGTCTTTCATTCACTTTTACAAGTGTTTTTTGGTTACAAAATATGATCAGCTTACCATCAGAAAATCTCACACTCGCTGATCCATTTGGCGTGCTGCTCGTAATTGAATAACCTTTGTAACGAATTTCCTCTCCCTTTCCCAGATAAAGTTCTGATAACTTTCCATTCGTTAAATGGACTAAGCCAAAAGAGCCCTTGAATGACCAGTTATCATGTTGATGTGAATTTGATGGTTCTGTTGACTGAAAAATAAATTGTTCCAGGTTGTTCTTATTTTTCACATGTAAAGCAGTAAAAGTATTTGATGAATTTGTTTTGATGCACTCAGCCTGCAATACAGAGTTGTTGTTTTTTCCGATAAACGGTTCATAAACTGCTATAAAAGGCCTGCTCCGTGCTTCACCAAGTTGGTGACTAACCAATGTTGGCGTTGGAATACTTCTGAATTGCGGAGTAACAGTTTTAGTTGGTGGAGCCATCCCCTTATAAAAAATCCTTTTTTCCTCTCCTGTATATATTGCACGCATAAATCTGGGTACTGTATCTTTCTCGCTATCCTTAATGCCAAATAATGCTGTCAGGTTTTTGTTGTATTCACCTGTAGTTTGCACATTTTTGATGTATCGGAGTCCGGGTGGATCAAATGGCTTCTTTACCAAAGGAAGTGAATCTGCAGTTAATGTGATCAGTTTATTAGCAGAATCCAACAGTTGTAAATCCTGACCGATGTTATGATAGACATAACTGTTGTGCAACGGGTGATCAGACCGGTATATGTCCAGGTAATATCCTGTATTGGCTGATGTTCTTATTATAGCCAGCGTCCTTTCCTGATTTGTATTGGAAGCCAAATCATTGTATCGGGTGGTTGTAAAAGAGAATTTAGGAGATACTGCAGGCAGATCCGCTTCAGGTTCCATGGCAGTTAGTTTAATTTCACCGATTTTTTTTGCACCGCCTCCACCTTTAAATACTGTGGCAGGTCCTGAAATACCTCCAGCGATAACAGTGTTGTGCGCCCCCCATTGTGCATAATAATTGACATGCATCGGATCTTCATAGGTAAGGCCATTACCGGGATCAGGAGCCATTACTGTTCCGGATCCATAAAGCTCAACAGACATGCCATTGGCATGATTATGGTTGTATGTTGCACCCTGAACAACATACATCAGTGCTGATTTTGGTTCTGAACCATTGCGTTGAAAATATGCTTTTGCAAAATCAAGCTGTCCACTCCTTGACCATGTATATTCGGGGTTACTTTTATCTTCAGGAAGCTGGGGTAAATAGCATAATAAACCCAGGTACTCTGCCTCTTCCCGTTTATAACCTTTTTCAGCTTTGAGTTTTTTCATTGCAGCAGTTAACTGTGGCAATAGTGGATGCTGATAGTTGCTGGCCATCAATAGGCCGATTTCAAGCGAGAGTGGACTTTGTGATGCGGGCCCAGTATCCCCAAAGGTAGGAGCCTGCAAATTTGGGAAAGAATATTTCATCATCACATAAGAAGCATCCAGCAGCGCAGGATTGTCTTTGAATACTGGAATTCCATTTTTTTCGAGGGCAAGGGAAGCGGTTAGCAAACTGCTTACTGGAAAGTTATGATAGCCTCCAGGTTCTTTCCAGTGGCCGTCTGGTGTCAGCCATTCCTTTACCACTGAAGGCATACTGAGGTGACCGCATCCGCCATTGATTGTATCTTTTGTTGTTACGAAATTCAGGTAATAATCCTTTTTTGTCTTGTCTTCCAACGCCATAGCTGAAAAGACAAGTGCAGGTGTTTGAGCTGCAAACCAATTGTTATTCCAGAAGCCCCTGAACGTCATGGTGTGTGCAATTTTATCAAAAACAGGCTCATACCATTTAGTCTCATAATTGTTTTTTCTCAGGTAATCATAAAGGAAATCGTAAATCAGTGGCATGGCTTCGTAGCTGCCGTCTCCTAATGTCTGAATAGAGAGGAACCCCGTTCTGCATGGACCTTGTATCGGATTTTGATGGTACGCACCTCTTGCCCACTGCGAAAGGATGTCTGCTGCAAACCTTGCATAGCTGGTATCGCCACTTAACCAGTATATTATCGCTGCATCAAGTGCCAGGGCATTGATTTTCTCATTGATATTATCGACAAATGTCTGGGGATCAGCCCACTCCTTTCTGCCATCAGGTGAATTGACTTGCATCAACATACGCATCGAGGTATCATTTGGCACTAGCTCTTCAATGGAGGGTTGTCTGTATGTATATCCATCTTTGCTGATTGGTGGACGCTTGTGTGGTGCAACCCTCACAGTAGGGAAGGGGGCATCACCGGAATAGGAAATGAGTTGTGTTCCATCAGCATCGGAAATGAAGTTGGTGTAACGCTTGCCTGTAATCCTATTCATCAGGTACCTGCTTAGAATCCATTCAGGGTCTTTTTTATGTCTCGTAACATATGTATTGAGACGGCTTTTCATCCCGGTAAATATTTTACCTGCCCAATCCTGATTGCGTATCTTTTCAAGGATTATTTTTCTGTCTTGCTGATTCACCAGAATATGGGGGTGTTCAGCAATTGGTTGCATGGCATGTGTGTGACTAATTCCCGCACAGAAAAAAATGGCGATCACACAGTGATGGATGAGAAGATATTTGAGATGATGTATTTTCATCGTGTATTTAGTTTAGAGAAAAACAAAACACAAAATCGGCTTACTGGCCCCATGCGGATAGCGGTTGTTTCTTGTTCTTCTTAGATTTTTTTGTAGTGCCGGGTAGCAGGTAAACGTTGCTGAATCCACTTGTATTTGCAGGCAATGTCAGTTTAAAACCTACCAATATGGTTCCTGGGTTTGGCGCATCATAACTGTTGGGACCAATAGTGTTCCAGGTTTTCATACTGAGTTTCCCTTGGGGGGCATCAACCACCAGTTTCAGTTTTTTTCCATCTTTTTCCAAAGTGATTTCATTATCATCGGTGATTTTAGCAATAGCCGGGGTTAGCATAGTCCACCTTATTTTGGTTTCTTTTGCTGCAGTTGTATATTCATCCCTTACCAATACCTGATTTTGATCAAGGATTGATATGCCTCTTTTTGCATCCATCAATTGTCCGGCATAAACAGATTTAAGGTCAAAAACGGTGAACATATTGTTTGCAGCATTTCCTGTACTGCTGATGGGAGCATGTCCGGACACAACCTGCAACTGGCTGTCTATACTGAGTGTATTGTGTGTGAAATTATTCAATCGGAAAACATTCCATCTTTCAGAATCCTGTGTTCTGCCCCAGAGTTTTACGCCTTTAGACTCAAGTGATTCATAGTCCTGCATGCCAAAATCCATTGCCCATCTTACTCCCAGGGCATCCATCACAAATGAGCCAATATCCATATGTGCATGGTTGATGGAGGCTGAGCCACCTTTTGTGGCTATATAAACTGCGTTGGAATCTGTCCATGAAGTCCTCATCATGCTGATTGGATTTTTACCGTTTCCGGTCCAGGTTAGCGCTTCTGGAGCCACGATATCCTTTGTGGAAAAATTCCCTTTCCACAACATGATGGCAGGCAGCAAACGGTCTTTTACGAGCCTTTCCGCATTTCCAGCAATCAGGTAGTTTTTTTCTATCCAAAGCAGGCTTGGGTCCTTGGTTTTGTTGGCTAGCCAGAACATGGCGGGATGAAATCCCCCAGAGCTGCCGGCATCGGAATAGTTAAATGGCTTGCCCGTTGGACCAGTCATATTTTCCATAAATCCCCCTGTTTTGAGGAATCCCGGCACCTGGTTCAAATCAAAATCTGTTCTGTACAGTTTTTCAAGCGCGCTGAGGAACATAACATTAAAACTGGTACCATATCCCCAGTATCCATAGCCTTCCGGATAGATACCATCCGGACCATAATCCTTCATTGGAAGGGTAATGGTTTGAATAGCCCTTTCCATAACCTGCGATGCAAGTTCAGGTTGGTCTTCAAATATGGCCATGGCACCATAGGTCATTCCTGCATTGCAGACCTGATTCCAGTTGTGTTCTGCTTTCAGCCAGCTGTTATACTTTACATCAAGAGATGGTTCGAGTCCTTTTTTCAGTATGGCTTCTTTAATTTTATTCCTGGATTCAATGGGTAATTGGGGGTATAGCCAGTCGTAGCCGATGGCTGCAGCCATGGTCATTTCTGCCACATCCAGGAAATGGGAGGGATTCCAGTCGCTGAATCCTGAAATGGCCAGCAGTTCTTTTTCTGCCCGGTTAAAATACCTGTCATCTTTTGTGGTTCGCCAGGCATAGGAGAGCATGAAAATTCTCCTCAGGGCTTCTCTTGATTTATCTAATAACCTCCTTCCAATCTGTATTCTTTTGACTGGCTCTATGTTCAGGAGCCTGTCACATTCTTTTAACATGGCCTGGTGCAACATAGTCCATGTTGTATCTGCCTTAATGGAATTTACCAGAACTGTTTCTTCATTGTCAAAAAGGAGAATTCTGGGGTGTGACTGACTGATATTTAAGCGGTCCAGGCTGGTCTGTGAAAAAACATTAAATGAAAAGAGTATACCTGCAAGGACAGAAAAAGCAGTTGAAATGAATGGACGCATGGCTGTTGTCAGGTAATTTAGGTTGATAAGGTGACAATAAAATAAAGCACCATAATTTACCAAAAAAAATGGTAATTACCTAAAAAACCGGATTAAACTGAGCCAAT
>CANHUF010000152.1 GCA_947463715.1 Sphingobacteriales bacterium | reverse complement strand
CTTTATTAAAGAAATTCTCGGTTCAACTGAAAATGATTGAATAGCATAATTTCTATTGCTAAATCCTGGTGTTTCCAGCGTATTTCCTTTCTTCCTTAAAAATAATTCAAGTGAAAATGTCTTTAACCAATAACTTCTAAGCCGGAGATTGAGATCCCTTAAACTTCGGGTTTCAAGACCATAAGATAGAAATGCCCTGTTTGAAGATTCCAGATAATTCAAATCAATACCCCAAACCTGGCTAAGTTTATTATAAGAAATGGTATGACTTTGCAACCTGTCAAAACTTAGCAAGGATGTATCACTTGCATAACTGTTGAAAGGATTCAGGTTCCGCTCTTCTCCTGATATAGATTTTTGGAATACCTGTAAAGAAGACTGCCACAAAATATTTTTCAATAATTTGAATATTCCAGTGGATTCCCTATTCTTTAGCGCAATACCGGGATTAATGAGAAAGTTATAATTGTATTGCAGATAATCGGTCCGGATAAAAGTATTGGTAGGCGTAAATAACCTGATAAACTTAGCCTCATCTCTGAATTGTGCAACTTCAAATTCATTTAACTGCTGAATACCATCTTTATTGTAATCTATCCAGGTATATTCGCCCTGACCTGCAGGTACTTCAAAATAAATGTAATCTTTTTGTGGCTCCTGCCCGCCACCAATTTCATACAACATTGATCCGGTTATCGCTCCACGCCAGATATCAGCATTGTATTCAGCTCTGCCTAAAATACTTGATCCGTATTGAACTCCACTTAGCTGCTCCAATGGTATTAGTTTACGGTAAGTGACATTGAGTTTTACACGATGATGATCCCCCGATAACAACTCTCCAAAAAGGTTAAAATTCTGACTTTTATCTGTTTTTCTTAACTTATTGTTGTTGGGTAAGGCATCTGTCCGGGTAAAATATCGCAATCCCCATTTATCTGGCTTGTTATCATCTGAATGAGTAAATATCGCAAAATTAGAAAATTCAAAACTCAAGGGATTAATAGCATCTCCATTTATACCTCTTGATAAATTTTTTTCCAGCTCATATTTAAGTCCAACAACCTGATTACGCAGGGATTTCAGATGCCTGGACATATCTAAAATGGGTCTGAAAAAATATCCACGGAATGTTCTGTCATTAGTGTTAGTCAGGATAAGGGAATTGTTGATATTCCAACGTTCACTCATTACACGGTAAGACAATTTCTGTCTGATTCCGTTGAAATTATCTCCTCGTTTATAGGCTCCAGCATCATATACAACGCTCAAACCTTGTTTGTTTTTTAAACCAACGGAAGCCTGAACGATTTTTTCATCTGCTGGTTCAACAAGAATTCCTAATCCCCAATCCCGGTAAAACTCAACTGACCTCAATCTTTCAACCGGCTTAAATTGAGCATTTGCAAACTCAAACCCGGCACTTGTGGTAAGCTCCAGTTTTTCTTTTAAACTGAGTAAGGTCAACTTATTAAACTGGATTTTTCCTGCAATTCCAACATTGTCGTCATCATTTAATTTTGAGAATCTATTCCGGTCAAACTGACTCAATGCACCATCCGCATTTATCTCTAAACCACGGCTGTTATTCCAGGATGTTCCAAAACTTAAAAGGCGCTGTTGCTTTGGAGCAACCAAAAGCAAGACAGGAGCATAGCGTCCATTGAATTTTCCGGAAACAGGGTCTGGGGCTACCCATTTATATACCTTACCATTCGCTCTTTCAGCTTCATCAATAATGTAATTACCATTGCCTTCTCCAAGATCAGAAAATGTTAAACTATAAAGATCACTCCCTGAAAATTTCTCGTAAACATATATTGTATCCCTTATGTTTCCGGCATAAGTTGTATCAATCTTTTTGTATTGCACTTTACTGATATCAAATGAATCTCTTTCAGCTGAAGGATAGTATGAAAACTGACTATTATCTCCTATAGCAGAAAGAAATTGCCGTTGGGAATTATTGAGGGTTTGATTAATTGGTGAATTTCTGGAATCTGTATTACCAAAATAGCCAACCTTAACCTGCATAGACTTTCCCAATTCAATTTTCTCCTGGAAAAAGAACTGTGAATTCAGGTAATTTCTATCTGCATATTCAAAATCAACCTGAATCCTTTTATCCTTTGAAATCATCTGACTGGGCATGAAGGTAATTTCAGCAGTATTGTAATTGATTATATAATCATGATCTTCTCCCCTTTGCAATAAAACACCATCAATATAAACTCTCTCTGTACCTGCCAAAACTATAAAAAACAATTCCTGATTTGCACCTTTCAATCGGTAAGGTCCCTGATTCCCCTCTATACCTTGAAATACATTGATATTAAATTTGCCTTTTGCAACGGCACCACTGGCTAAAAGATTCCCCTTGTTTAACCTTCCAATTTTGTGTTCACCTTCAAATGAAACCCCTTGTAACCTTTTATAAAAATTTAAAAAATAAAGTTGTTTTTGTCTGATATCCAGGTCACCAAGATTGAGCTTCCATTTATCCTTTGAAAACTGGATAAAAACCTGATCAAACTCATTTAGATTTTGTGTGTTTCCATCAGGCTGAATGGGAATATTGTTATCAGCAATCGCTGCATTAATTAAAATACTATCAGCCATATATCCACTGAGCTGGAGGTTTAAACTGGAGTTAAGGATACCATCCTGTCTGTTTCCGAATGCCAGCGACCTGCCAATGCTACCTGCAGAATTTAACTTACCAAAATCCAGAGGTTTCTGCTTAGTTCCTGAATTCAAAAAAACTGCAGCAGGAAGATTGTACCGGTAAAAGATACTGTCAAATGATCTTCTCTGAAAACCTGCTTCAAGACTAACCGGGAAAACCCTGTAGCTGCACTCAACATAATCCCTATCTGGTTTAATCAACCAGACAAGATGTGACTTAAAAACATCCAGTATATAATGTTCAGCAGGAATTTCTTGGATCGAAAATGTATTTGGAACGATACTTAAGCTATCAATCCAAAGCGTATCTCCCTTATTCTGCAATAACTTATGGCGTAAGGTAGACTGATTTTGAGCATAGCCTATTCCAGAAAACGAAATAAAAATAAAAGTGAATAGTAATCTCAAAATATCCAAGTAAAGCTATTAAATCCGGTCTGGAATTTATATAACAAACAAGTAGATTCAAACTGCAAGGAAAAGCAAGTAGCAGTTTATAGCTAAAGATACAAAATTTGATAGTGGGTTCAAAAAAAATGCGTTCCCAAAGGGAACGCATCTCAAAAGTCATGATGCAAATTAACTACCAGATAAACTGGATTGCAAATATTCTCTGTTTAAACGGGCAATATTCATCACTGAAATCTCTTTAGGGCATTCAGCCTCACAGGCGTAAGTATTGGTACAACTACCGAAACCTTCCTTATCCATTTGAGCAATCATGCTAACCACACGTTGCTTTCTTTCTGGTTCACCCTGCGGTAATAAAGCGAGGTGAGAAACTTTGGCTGAAACAAAAAGCATTGCAGAAGCATTTTTACAGGCTGCAACACAAGCTCCACAACCAATACATGCTGCGGCCGCAAAAGCGTCATCCGCTTTATCCTTTTCAATTGGAATAGCGTTACCGTCTACAGCATTTCCTGTATTTACAGAAACATAGCCACCAGCCTGTATGATTCTGTCGAAAGCAGACCTGCTAACCATCAAATCTTTTATAACTGGAAAAGCATTTGCCCTGAAAGGCTCAATGGTGATAACATCCCCATCCTTAAAAGCACGCATATGTAACTGACAGGTTGTGGTTCCTTTCCATGGACCATGTGGCTGACCATCAATTACCATTGAACACATTCCGCAAATCCCTTCCCGGCAATCATGGTCAAAAGCAATAGAATCATGACCTTCCTTAATCAGTCGATCATTCAATACATCTATCATTTCCAAAAAAGACATTTCTGAGGAAATATCCTTTACATCATAGTTTTCAAAATGCCCCTGATCATGGCTGTTCTTTTGACGCCATACTTTTAACTTAAGGTTCATTGAATAATGCTGCATATGAGATCTGTTTGACGTTTGATTTGATTATTTATAACTTCTTTGACTGGGTTTTACAATTTCATAGTTTAGTGTCTCTTTATGCAGTTCCCAGCTAGTGCCTTTATTTTCCCAGGCAGCTACATACATATAATTTTCATCATCACGAAGTGCTTCGCCATCTGGTGTCTGGAATTCCTCACGGAAATGTCCACCGCAACTTTCATTTCTTTCCAATGCATCAAGACACATCAGTTCACCCAACTCAATGAAATCTGCTACCCTACCAGCCTTATCCAGTTCAGGATTCATCCCATTTATCTCACCTGGTATTCTGACATCAGACCAGAATTCTGCTTTCAGCGCCTGAACTTCCTTTATGGCTTGTTTAAGACCTTCCGCGTTTCTCGCCATACCACATTTATCCCAAATGATTTTGCCTAACCTCTTGTGGAAACTTTCTACGGTTTGTTTGCCTTTAATTGACATTAAAGTATTTATTCTATCAGAAGCTTTCTTTTCAGCTGCTTCAAACGCTTCATGGTCAGTTGAAATGGATTGTGTCCTGATATCATCAGCCAGGTAATTCCCCAACGTATAAGGTATAACAAAATAGCCGTCAGCCAGCCCCTGCATCAAAGCTGACGCACCAAGCCTGTTGGCACCATGCTCGCTGAAATTTGCTTCACCAAGCGCATAAAGACCATCTATCGTAGTTTTTAATTCATAATCAACCCACAATCCACCCATTGTGTAATGCACAGCAGGATATATACGCATGGGAACTTCATAAGGATTTTCACCGGTAATCTTGGCATACATATCGAACAGATTACCATATTTCTCCTTAACAACTTCTTTACCCAAAGCCGTAATCACATCAGGAGCAACATTACCGAGGTTCCTTTTGCTGACTTCAGCTTTTCCGTAGCGCTGAATTGCTGCTGCATAATCAAGGTATACTGCCTGTTTGGATGAACCAACACCATATCCAGCATCGCAGCGTTCTTTAGCAGCCCGTGAAGCAACATCTCTTGGCACAAGATTACCAAAAGCAGGATATCTCCTTTCAAGATAATAATCTCTCTCCTCTTCTGGTATCTCATTGGCCGGTCTGTCGTCCCCTTGCTTGGCAGGAACCCAGATGCGTCCATCATTTCTGAGTGATTCAGACATCAGTGTTAATTTAGACTGATGGTCTCCTGATACCGGAATACAGGTTGGATGGATTTGAGTGAAACAGGGATTTGCAAAATAAGCACCTTGCTTGTGGGCTTTCCATGCAGCTGTAACATTGGATCCCATTGCATTGGTGGAAAGATAAAAAACATTTCCGTAGCCACCTGTGCAAAGTAAAACAGCATGACCAAAATGTCTTTCAAGCTCACCTGTTACTAGATTTCTGGCTATAATACCCCTGGCTTTACCATCAATGATTACAAGTTCTACCATCTCATGCCTGGAATACATAGATACAGTGCCCAGCGCTACTTGTCTTTCCAGAGCCTGATAGGCACCGATTAAAAGTTGCTGACCGGTTTGACCTGCAGCATAAAAAGTACGTTGAACCTGAGTGCCCCCAAAAGACCTATTACTCAGAAGACCTCCATATTCACGTGCAAATGGAACTCCCTGAGCCACACACTGGTCTATAATGTTTGTACTAACTTCTGCTAACCTATGCACATTAGCTTCTCTGGCCCGATAATCCCCACCCTTGATAGTATCATAAAAAAGCCTGTACACTGAATCGCCATCATTCTGGTAATTTTTGGCAGCATTGATACCTCCCTGCGCAGCAATGGAGTGTGCCCTTCTTGGCGAATCCTGAAAACAAAAAGCTTTCACTTTATAACCCATTTCACCAAGACTGGCAGCTGCAGATGAACCGGCAAGCCCGGTTCCAACAATGATTACTTCAAGTTTCCGCTTATTGGCCGGATTAACCAGCTTTACATTTCCCTTGTATTTTGTCCATTTGGAGTCCAAAGTACCACCAGGAATTTTTGAATCAAGCATATAAGTTGAATTAGAAATTAGTTAGAATAATAAAGTGAATGCGCCTTTGATTGTTGGCCAGCTGAAATAAAAATGAAGTGGCATCAACGCAAAAATGAATGGAATTAATATTGAAAATATAGTTCCTGTCTTTTTAATCAAAGGGAAATAGTTTTTTGAAGTCCATCCCATGGTTTGTGCTGCACTTTGAATGCCATGAAGCAGATGCCATGCCAATGAAAAACAACCGGCAAGGTAAATAACTACAAAAAGAGGTTGTGCAAATACGTTCCTCATTTCAAGATAAAGATTATGGTACATTACCCCATCGTATTCAACTTCAGTTAGTCCACCGAAACGGG
>CANHUF010000151.1 GCA_947463715.1 Sphingobacteriales bacterium | reverse complement strand
GGCGGCTGGAGCCTCGTGGGCAATCCTTACCAGAGTGTGGTGGATATGTCGGCTGCAAGTGTGGTGAAGACTAACCTGACGGATTACTACTATGTGTGGGATCCAAGGATGGGCACCAGGGGTGCGTATGTGGCGTACAATTATGTAACGAGTACGAGTGCCAATGTGAGCAGCGCGGTCAATCGTTTTGTGCAACCAGGTCAGGCCTTCTTTGTGCAAAGCAGTGCTGTGGGCAGTGTAATACAGTTCACAGAAGCAGCAAAGGGTGCAGCATCAAACCAGTCGGCCACTTTTGGTAAGAATGATGGGAAAGGTGGAACAACCGGAAATGAGGGTTATAAAATCGAAGTAACGCAGCAACGGAATGAAGCGACCCAAACAGGCGGTTTTGCATCGTTGAGCATGCTGCTGTATGAGACAGACAGTCTGACTACGGGCGGAACACCAGCTGATGCCACCAGGGTCTTGTTTGCAGCAACTTATAGCAATAATGTTGATTTAAAGGATGGACGGAAGTTCACCAATCTGGATGAGACGATGGCTGTGAAGCAGAACAATACATTGTTGAGTATGGAACTGCGTGCTTTACCCGATACAGGAACGGTGTTGCCACTGAGTATTACTCAGTACCGTGCAACGAAGTACACGCTGCGGGTATTCTGGGATAAGATGCTGACAGACAGCACGCGCCGGGCGTATTTGAAGGATAAGTTTACGGCAAAGGAGTACATGATTGACAGGGCAGGAGCCTTTACAGATCTGGCATATATTATAACAGCTGATGCCAAGAGCAGCGCTGCAGACCGCTTTGAAGTGGTGTTCAAGAACAGTGCCAATGTGGTGACAGCCGTGACGAATTACAGCAACGGAGATTATGTAAGAACCTATCCCAATCCTGTGCTCAATCTGATGAAAGTGGAATACAAACTTGGCATGCAGCGTGAGCTGACGCTGAAAGTGTATGACATGAGCGGCAGGGAAGTGCTGGAGCAGAAAAAGGTTAAGACCGGTGACCAAGTGAACATGAGTCAACTGTTGCGCGGTATATACCACTATCAGCTCATCGACAAAACCGGAAAACTGCTCATGGCGGATAAGCTCTTAAAAGATTAATTGAAACACAACTTCAATACAATTAAGAACATATAAGCAGTAGAATAGATAGTAGTTTTCATAGTACTCTGTAGCAGCATATACTACAAAACCAGATTTAACGTTTTAGAGCTCTATTGCAGATTCAGAAATGAGTGCTGTTGTTATACTATGAGCCTAACTAGCATAAATAAGAACGAATTGGTATGAAGAACACCCGGAAAAGGTCGGTAAAGATGAAGCCAATCCTTTTGCTATTGATTTTGATTCAGTTTATTGCTGTGTCCGTACGATCACAAACCACCTGGGTGGGTGGAACCAGCAATGCATGGTCTACTGCTGCCAACTGGAGCGATGGAATTGTTCCAACTACCACTACAGATGTTATCATCAATTCAGGTGTAGCGAGATACCCAGCTGTTTCTGCAAGCACTACGGTGAAGTCGCTGACCGTCAATACAGGTGCAACCGTTACCATTAATACTGGCATTACGCTAACTGTTGAAAGCTTATCGGGTGCTGGTACAGTCAACGGTGCAGGTACCTTATCAGTGGGCAGTGCATCCAACGTATCGTCAACATTTGATGGTGTTCTTGCCGGTACAATTGCATTAACCAAAACAAGCACAGCCTCATTAACCTTGAATGGAATCAGTACCTATACTGGTGCTACCAATATAGCTGCAGGTTCAGTTATCATTGGTGCTTCAACAGCTACATTAGGAGCTCCCACAAGCAGTGCTGTTACCATAACAGGTACGCTTGATCTCAATGGCTATAATCTTGAAGTGGGTTCCATCGCAGGTGCAGGCACTATCACCATTTCTGTGGCTGGAAATGTAACGCTTACTTCTGGTGGCAATAATGGTACTACAACGTTTTCCGGAGTCATTAATGATGGCAGCGGCCAGATGGCCATTGTCAAAAAGGGTACAGGAACTTTGACTTTGTCGGGTGCCAACACATATACTGGTGCTACAACTGTAAATGGAGGCACGTTGAAGTTGGGCAATAATAGCGCACTCGGTTCAACTTCAGGTACTACAATTGCCACCAGCACAACTGTTGACCTCAATGGATTTTCAACAGCTTCAACATTTACAGTAAGTGGTTCAATAGTCAATAATAGTGCTACTGCAGGAGAAGCATCCGGCAATATCTCATTAGCTGCAGCCACAACTATAGGCGGAACTGGCAATGCAACTGCATCAGGTATTATCAGTGGTTCTTTTGCATTGACAAAATCAGGTGCAGGTACCTGGACACTCAGCGGTGCGAATACATTTGGAGGTGCAGTTACAGTAAGTGCAGGAACAATAAAACTCGGGAATGATCTTGGGCTTGGAAATACAACAGGAAATACATCAGTAGCTGCTGGCGCCACACTTGATTTAAACGGAACAACTGTTAATGAAAATATTGCTGTGGTGTCCACCGGCATTATTGTGAACAACAGTGCCACTGATGCCACAGTTTCCTCCCCACTGGTAACACCGGTAAACCTGGGTGGTACTGGAAATCTTTATATAACCAATATCATCAGTGGTGCAGGTGCATTGGCAAAATCAGGAACTGGTATGCTCGTGCTTTCAGGTGCCAATACGTATAGCGGAGCCACTACGGTTACAGCCGGAACGCTTCGTTTAGACAACAATGCTGCGCTCGGAACTACAGTAGCTACAACCATTTCATCAGGAGCTACAGTTGACCTTAATGGTGCCACAACCGCAGAGCTTTTTACCATCAGTGGTTCTTTGGTCAACAATAGTGCAACAGCAGCAACTACTACCGGAAATTTTACACTCACTACTGCTGCAATCATTGGTGGAAGTGGAAATGTAACAGTCTCAGGGATTATTGGCAGTTCAGGTACTTTGACTAAAACGGGTGCTGGTACATGGACATTCATGGTTGCGAATACTTATACAGGAGCAACTACCATCACTGAGGGAACAATCAAAATTGGGGCAGCTGTAGCTACACTCGGACCAATCGTCAACAGTGCAATAACAATCACAGGTTCGCTTGATCTCAATGGCTATAATCTTGAAGTGGGATCGATTGCAGGTGCCGGTATTATATCGACTTCGGTTGCTGGTAATATTACTTTAACAACAGGAGCAAATAATACAAGTACTACATTTTCAGGTGTTATTAGTGATGGCAGCGGACAACTTTCTCTGGTCAAAAAAGGTACAGGCACACTTACACTTTCAGGCGCAAATACATACAGTGGCAGCACTGCGGTAAATGCAGGAACAATAAAATTGGGCAATAACGCAGCACTCGGAGCTGTTAACCTGACTACAATTGCATCCGGTGGTAGTGTTGATTTAGGCGGATTTACTACTGCAGAATCATTTACACTGAGTGGCTCACTATCCAATTCAACTGGAACAGAATCCACAGCATCAGGTGATATTTCTTTGGTAACTGCGGGTGTAATTGGAGGTACCGGTAATGCTATTTTAAGTGGAATCATCAGTGGAACAGGAACTTTACAAAAAAACGGTGCAGGTGCCTGGACTTTATCGGGCGTAAATACCTATAGTAGTGTAACTACAGTTAGCTCGGGTACATTAAAGTTGGGAAATAGCAGTGGATTGGGCACTACGACGGCAACTACCATTGCATCAGGTGCCATTCTAGATTTGAATGGGTTCAGCACGGCTGAGCCTTTCACACTTAGTGGATCTCTTGTCAATAACAGTGCTACAGCATCAACAGCTTCAGGAACCATTGCGCTCACTGCAGCTGCTATCTTGGGTGGAACCGGAGAAGCCACTGCTTCGGGAGTTATCAGCGGAACCGCCACATTACAAAAAACTGGTACAGGTACCTGGACTTTATCTGCTTCCAATACCTATTCTTCAGTTACAACAGTTGCAGCAGGTACGCTTAGGTTGGGTAATAGTGTAGGACTCGGAACAACTGCTGCAACAACAATTTCTTCCGGTGCCATCCTGGATTTAAATGGATACATAACAGCAGAACCCTTTACGCTCAGTGGTTCGTTGGTCAATAATAGTTCTACTGCTGCATTTGCATCAGCCAATATTACACTTTCTACTGCTGCTATCCTCGCTGGTACAGGTGAAGCCACTGCTTCAGGCATTCTCAGTGGATCAGGTACATTGGGGAAATCAGGTAGCGGTACCTGGACTCTGTCAGGAACAAATACTTTTTCAGGAGTTACTACGGTGAGCGCAGGAACATTGAAATTGGGCAACAATGCGGCACTTGGAACAACGACTGCCACTACAGGCATAACAACCATTTCATCAGGGGGTACGGTTGATCTGAACGGATTTACAAGTGCAGAACCTTTTACCAACAGTGGTACAATGGTGAACAACAGCGGAACCGCTGCCACAGCATCAGGGTCAATAACACTGACAACTGCCGCCATCTTTGGTGGTACCGGAAATATGACTTTGTCCGGTCTTTTATCAAGCAGCGGTACGTTAACCAAATCGGGTGCTGGCACCTTAACAATCTCTTATCCCAATACATTTACCGGCACTTCAACTGTATCTGCAGGTGTGCTCAAGCTGGGGCATGCAACAGCACTTGGAAATGCAACTGCAACAACCATTGCAGCAGGCGCAACTGTTGATCTCAACGGAATTGTAACATCAGAGTCCTTTAACATCAGTGGTTCACTGATAAACAACAGTGGAACAGGTGCAATAACAACAGGGGGTATCACACTTACTACCGCTGCAATATTCGGGGGGTCCGGTGATGTTATTTCAACAGGTGTCATCAGTGGTACCGGAACTTTACAAAAAACCGGTTCTGGAACCTGGACATTATCGGGTGCCAACACATACAGTGGCAATACCACCGTAAGTGCAGGTACCATTAAGTGTGGAGTTTCCAATGCCACTACTGTTAGTGGTGCATTAGGAGTAACTTCCGGAACAACAACCATTTCAGCCGGTGCATTTGTTGATCTGAACGGGTACACATCAGCTGAACCTTTTGTAATCAGTGGTTCATTGGTCAACAACAGTGGAACCGGAACTTCATCAGGCGCAATAACTTTATCAGGTTCTGCCATCTTTGGCGGAACTAGCAATGCTACAGTTTCCGGTATCATAAGTGGCACTGGCACATTGACCAAAACAGGAGTTTCAACCTTTACCTTGTCGGGTGTAAATACTTTCACAGGAGGAATAATTATCAATGCAGGAACCATCAGTGTAGCCACCATTGGTAATGGTGGTGTGGCAGGCAATCTCGGACAAGCCACCAATGCTGCAGCAAATCTGGTGTTGGGAGGCGGACAACTTACTTACACTGGAGCAACCGCATCAACCGACAGAAACATCACCTTGACCAACAACACAGTTTCACAAATCAATATCAGTGTAGCTGGTACTACACTTACAGTAACCGGAGCTACAGCCAATACAACAGGAGGATTCACAAAGGAAGGTCCGGGTACGCTTACTTTCTCCGGCACCAATCTTCATACTGGCATTACCTATAGAAATGCCGGCACACTCAATACTGCTGGTGGTGCCACTACCGTGGCAGCTGGTCAGACCATGTATGTGGCAGCAGGACAGACAATTACCATTCCCGCAGGATCAACCCTGACCAATGATGGAACTGTGCAGGTTGATGGCACCTTAACCATTGCCGGGACATTTGTAAACACAGGTTCCATCATCGGGACAGGCACTTATATTTTTAGCGGTACAACAACTCAGACAATACCAGGTGCACTTACTTATCCAAATATCACCATCAGCAATACAGCCGGTACTACACTTGGAGGTAATCTGACTGCAAGCGGACAGGTTAACCTTGGCGCTTCAACTTCGATACAGCTGTCGGGTAATAACTTAACAGTTGGCAGTATAATTGGCTCAGGAAACATTGCCAATAGTGGTTCCTGTGCCATTTTAACCGTGAATGGCAGCACCAGCACTACCTATTCTGGTGTCATCAGTGGTTGTACCGGCTTAACGAAAGCAGGAACAAGTACGTTAATACTCACTGGAACTAATACCCACACGGGCATTACAACAATTTCAGGAGGAGTTTTAAGTGTTACTACAATTGGAAATGGCGGTGTATCAGGAAACTTAGGAGCTGCAACAAGTCTTGCTACCAATTTATTGCTTTCAGGTGGAACATTGAGTTATACCGGGGCCACTGCCTCATCAGACAGAAACATTACATTGACAGCCGGAAGCAATTCAACGATTGAAATAACTGTTGCTGCTAATACATTAACACTGACTGGCGTTTTATCTTCCTCAGG
>CANHUF010000150.1 GCA_947463715.1 Sphingobacteriales bacterium | reverse complement strand
TCTTTTTGTTCCGTCCTCCCAAATATACATGATCCGAACTTCTACTTTTGCAAGACCATCAGGCGTTTCTATACAATCTGCATATTTCATTTTCCTTTGTAAAATCCAGTTATAAGGGTCGTTTATCTTATCTAGATCTTCTTGTGTGAGATCAATTATAACACCCTGGCCAGCAAATGAAAACAATGGTTTTAACACGTAATCTTCAAGGTTGGCAGGAATTGACGAGCATTCGCTGAGGAATTTTGTTTCCGGAATATAAGGATGATTTAACAGCGGTAAGGTGTATTTTGAAATACGATAGAACCAGTTGGGGTGGGGGATCCATTCCACATCCCAATTTCCAGTTATATCAAATTTGATATCCATTACTTGTTGAACCTGCCTCAGTTCATCACCAATAACTCTGTTATAAATTCTGTTAACCTGTATTTTTCTGCCTTCTTTGAAATAATAAATTTTGTTATCCTCAGTAAATAATTCTGAAATACACACTATAGCAATGCCAAGGTATCTGGCAGTTGCATAAAAATCGATTCTTGTTTTTTGTTCATGTGGTTTAATCTCAAGTAAAATAACATTTTCAGGATTGATAGAACCCACAATAGTCTGCCTAAGCAATTGTATATAAGAATCTCGTGTGTAACCACTAAAAAATTGAGAATATCCAGTGGGAATGGTAAAATGTTTTTCCAGAATCGATGGATAAAATGCCTGAAAGCCAAACAATGTAGGAAAACCCTGTAATTCAATGAGTGCAGGTTCATCATTTCCTGCTTCATTTGTGCAAATACCAAAGTCAAATGCAATAAACTGACATGGTTTTTCTGGGGCACTGACTCTTTCTTGAAGAGGAATAGATCTTTCTGTCTGAGATAAATACCCCTCTTCCAGTACTTTGCTGATGATGTATTCACAAGTATCAATCATCTTGTTCTGCATCTCCTTATCTATAAAAACCGGTGTTTCAGCAATCCGAAAATCAAGAGCTCCAGGAAAAAAATGTTCAATTTCATTTAGAAAGTCAGCATATTGTTTTGCTGTAAATGACTGGTTATATGATTCCCTAATAGACTTGATCATGGTAGTTAAATTCAGGATAAGCTGTAAGGGTAATTGATTTTTGCAATTGACTGCAAGATGAAATTAGGTAAAACCTGATTGTGCGTTAACCTGATTTTGTCAGGATCATTCAGGTGATCAATCATGGATTGCCACTTTTCAAATCCATGATTGTCTATAACATTTCTTTTTTTCTCTTCCTGCTGAAGATACATGCTCATACCCCTAGGATCAGCTTCAGGATGAAACTGTGTTCCAATCATCCATGGATTGAATCTTACAGCCATGACTGCACGTTCCAGTTGAATATGCGGCCTTTCTTTTTCCAAACAAAGTATTTCTCCGCCAATTTCTTCTAACCGAAGTGCATCTGGCTGTATTACCTGAAAATCTCTGCTGTCAACCCCATAGAAAGGGTCTTCCAGGCCTTGAAAAACGGGGTCTCTTTCCGATGCATTGATCCAATGGATAGGAAATACACCAAAAGAAGTGGATTTCCGTTTAGTTACCTGCCCGATTTCAAAGAACCTGCATGCCAACTGAAAAGAATGACAGATGAAAAAGACAAACTTTTTATTGATCTGATCAGCATCTTCATTCCATTTAACTACTTTTTTGATCCAGTCAAAATAGGCATTATCCCAATCTTCACCCATGCTGTCTAAGGGACTTCCAGGGCCTCCAGATGAAATATAAATATCATATTGCATCCCAGGAATTTCAATGGAATTTCTCACATCAAATTCATCCCATGATATTGCAATACCATGTTTATTTTGAATATCTTCTAAAATTTCCCGAATACATCTCATACCTTCATTGGCATGGCCTGCATATAAGTCGAGAATAGCAATCCTGATTGTACCCATTCAGCGCAAAATTAAGCTAAAACGAGTCAAGAAATTTCGATTCAATCATCGACATTACTGACTGATAGTTTTTATTTTCTGCATAATGTTTAATCTGTCGGTCTGCTCCTGTTCCATTTTCGAGTATTTTGTGAATTACTTTTAAGGCATCCCGGCACCCCAGTTCATCCACAACATCATCAATAAAATCAAGTAATTCAAGAATGAGTGATCTGGTATTAACTTCCTGTTCTTTACCAAAATCAATCAATTTATCATCAATCCCATATCGCGACGCCCGCCACTTATTTTCATTGATTAAAGTTCTTGGGTAAATCATGAAGTTCAAATTTGCAGCTCTCAGCTTATACAATTTGACACAGATACACTGAAAAAGTGCTGCCAATCCAATAGTCTCATCAACAGTAAGGGGTACATCACAAATGCGAAATTCAACAGTGCCGTAGAATGGATGAACGCGAAGGTCCCACCAGATTTTTTTGGCATTGTCTATGCAATTTGTTTTTATCAGCAAATTGACATAATTCTCATAGGCACTGTAACTATCAAAATATTCCGGAATGCCTGTTCTGGGAAATTTATCGAATACTTTGGTTCTGTATGATTTGAAGCCAGTATCGCGTCCTTCCCAAAATGGAGAATTTGTGCTGAGCGCAAAAACGTGGGGGAGAAAATACCTGGCTGAGTTGGCAATATGAATAGCCATTTCACGTGAGGGCATCCCTACATGAACATGCAATCCAAAAATCAGATTAGAGCGAGCTGCATCCTGCATTTCATTGACAATCTCCTGGTATCTGATGTTATCTGTGATGAGTTGTTTACGCCAGGTGCTGAATGGATGAGTTCCGGCTGCGCCTACTCCATAACCGAGGCTATTCGCTATTTCGTGAATTGTTCTTCTCAGATTATAGATATCTTTTCTCGCTTCTTCAATTGAGGAGCAAATATCTGTTCCAACCTCTACAACCGCCTGATGCATTTCGGCTTTTACTTTTTCGTGGATGATTTTTTGTCCTTCCACTACAATTTTCTGCTCATGACTGACTAACTCCTTAGATACAGGATCAATAACCATGTATTCCTCTTCGATGCCAATTGTGAATGTTTCAAATTTGCTCATATTGTCAGGTGTTTTCAGGATGTAAGTGATTGCCCTGATATGCTTCTGGTGATGTATTCACCCCAGCTGAGGTTGTTTGAACCATCTTTCAAACTTAGGGCTATTTCAATGGCGTAGTTTGCAGCAGTTTCAACAACCCATTCAAAATTTTCTGCACCTACACTTTGTAAATCTGCATCCGGGGCGGGATTGCAGAAGTCGATTGCATAGGGTACGCCATCTTTCACGGCAAGTTCTACCGTGTTGAAATCATACCCAAGAAAGTTATTAATCTTCAATACAATATCTTCCATTCGTTTTAATAATTCAGCTGAAGGCTGAAAGGCAGCTACATACCTCAGGTGATGTGGATTTCTCGGTTCATAGGGCATGATGCGAACGTGTTTTCTGCCAATGCAATAACACCTGTAATACTCTTCGAAAACAATCTCCTCCTGAAGCAGCATAACAAGTTGACCTGTTTCAGCATGTTTTTCAAAGAAATCGTCAATGCTGTTTAACCGGTAAACATTTTTCCAGCCGCCACCCGCAAAAGGCTTCATATATGCTGGAAAACCAACATAATCAAACATCCCTTTCCAATCCAGCGGATAGGAAAGATTGGCAAATGACTCTGATGAAGTATCATCAGGAAGCTCCCGGGATGGAAGAATGACGGTCTTTGGTACCGGGACACCTATTTTTGTTGCAAGGGCGTTATTAAAAAATTTTTCGTCGGCACTCCACCAGAATGGATTATTGATAACAGCAGTTCCACTGATGGCGGCATTTTTAAGGTATGCACGGTAAAACGGAACATCCTGAGAAATTCTATCTATGATCACATCATATCCGCAGGCTTCACCCTGTTTAACTTTTTCTATTTTCACCTGTTCCGCATGAATGCCGGCTATCTTTTTTTCATTGACCCGCTTAACAAAAGCCTCAGGAAATGATCTTTCTTTGCCATGCAGGATACCAATAACTCTGGTCATCAGGTGAAATTTAGGTAATGAACTCTTTTTCAGGTTGTTGTAACAATTGCCTATCGAATTTAAGCATTCATTGTCAGATTAAAAAAATTAGGATTCTGCCAGATTCCTTCAAAATTTTGATATTTTCACAAACTCATGAATTTCTTCCTGCGCACATCATTTATCAATTCCGTATTTCTTAACCGAACAGTTAGGATTGATCTACTTGCGCCAGCCAAGAATCAAAAGGAAATGAGCAGGGAACTTTTATTGATACAAGACGGTCAGGATCTTGAAAAAATGAGGTTTTCTTCCCTGTTGAGAAATAATACTGCCGCTGGGGAAAGATTTATATGTGTTGGGGTGCATGCAGGAGTGGACAGGATTCAGGAATATGGCGTTGCTGGCATACCTGATTACATGCAAAGGGGTTCAAAAGCTGGTTTGTATACTCAGTTCATTTTGCATGAATTACTGCCATTGGTTAAGCAGCAAAGCGGCTTCAGTACATTCACAAAGTACCACACGCTTGGGTTTTCACTGGGCGGACTCATGTCCATTGATATGGCGTTGAGTCATCCTGATTTATTTCATTCTGCAGCAGCATTTAGTGGTGCTTTTTGGTGGCGTTCCAGAGACATCAATGATGGCTATGATGATAGCCGGGACAGAATTTTGCATGGCAAAGTAAGAACCTTAAAGGCTAACATAAGCCAGCGTTTCTTTTTTCAGGCAGGCAAGCTCGATGAAACTGCTGACAGGAATGGTAATGGTATAATTGATTCAATTGATGATACACTTGATTTGATAAAAGAACTGAAGTCGGCAGGATTTTCTGATAAGCACATCAATTACCTTGAAATTGAAGATGGTGCCCATAATGTTGCAACCTGGGGCCGCGTTATGCCTGTTTACCTTGATTGGCTGCTCCAATTACAGTAAGTGAGCGTTTAGATGACCTGATTACGGTCTGGTACTGTCATAAAAAAAAGCTGCCTGCATTTCTGCAGACAGCTCCCTGTATAATTTGACTGTAATTATTTAACTGAAAAAGATACTGCAAGGTTCTCCCAATGTATGTTAACCTTACCCCCGGATACTTCATATTTCAATACTTCATTGAATGAAGCTGATGCACTTGGTTTTACTTTGACACGCAATACGTCTTCTTCCTGTTTGTAGCTGTAAGCACCCCACTGTTTTGGATTCTTGTTGAAGATGATGGTCCACTCGTTGGCTTCAGGAATTGTGAAAAGAGCATATTTGCCTTTTGCAAGTGTCTGACCTTCGATCTTTACATCAGCATCAACTTCAAAAGTAGTGGCATCATTTGCACCTGTGCGCCATACTTTTCCATAAGGAACAAGCTCGCCCCAAACTTTACGGCCTTTAACTGACGGAGCACCGTAGTTGATGGTTATGTTTGCATTGCCGGATTTACCTGTGGCTGTCATAGCCGGACTTGGTTTTGAATTCTGTGCACATGCTGTTATACCATATGAGGTTAATGTAAGCAGCATTACGATGTTGAGGAGTCTTTTCATGATTTTTCTTTTTAAAACGTATAATTGGTGAATTTGTTTCATCTCTGGGTAAGTGCCCGTTTATAAAGCTGAATGGTATTTTCCAATCCCAAATATAAGGCATCACAGATTAATGCATGCCCTATGCTTACTTCATCCAGCGCAGAAATACTTTTTGCCAGAAAACCAAGGTTGTGTAAGTCCAGGTCATGACCTGCATTGATACCGAGTCCACACTGTTTAGCTAACTGTGCTGCTATCCTGTAGGGCTCAACAGCCTGTTCCCTGTTTTCATGAAAGTTTTTAGCGTATGATTCAGTATACAACTCTATTCTATCCGCACCAGTATCGGCTGCTCCTTCAATCATCTTTGGATCAGGGTCGCAAAAAATACTTGTTCTTATGCCAGCAGATTTAAATTGTGAAATCATGTCTTGCAGATATGCTTTATGCTTAATCGTATCCCAGCCATGGTCTGAGGTTAACTGGCCTTCTGCATCAGGTACAAGGGTTACCTGATCGGGTTTTACTTCCAGGACGAGCTTTACAAATTTATCTTCGCTGCAATTTCCTTCAATGTTGAATTCAGTGGTAATGACCTTTTTTAAGGCAATGACATCAGTGTATCGGATATGCCGCTCATCTGGTCTGGGGTGGACAGTAATCCCTTCTGCACCAAATCGTTCTGCATCAAGAGCTACCTGAATCAGGTCCGGATTATTTCCACCGCGACTATTCCGCAAAGTGGCAATTTTATTGATATTGACTGATAATCTGGTCATTATGAACTATAAATGAAACGGGTGTGGATTTGCTGATTTTTTGTTCAGCATCATACCACACCCATTCCAAAATGATTA
>CANHUF010000149.1 GCA_947463715.1 Sphingobacteriales bacterium | reverse complement strand
CAAAGGCAATGCATCTCTCGATATGGCCAAGGTTGTTAGTATTGTTGGTACAAGATCACCTACCCAGTATGGCAAAGACAGGGTGTTGGAATTGCTGGAAGTACTGGCAAGGTTTAAAGTGCTGGTTGTAAGCGGACTGGCTTACGGTGTGGATACACTTGTGCACAGGGAGGCGGTGAAACACGGATTGCCAACGGTTGGGGTACTTGGACATGGTTTGGATAAGTTATATCCTTATGCCAACAGGCAGCTTGCAGAAGATATGCTATCGAATGGTGGTATGCTTACCGAGTTCATGCGTGGAACGAAGCCAGACAGGCAGAATTTTCCCAGACGCAACCGCATAGTTGCAGGAATGGCTGACGCCGTTATTGTGATTGAAAGTGGTGAAAAAGGAGGTAGCCTCATCACAGCGGAGCTGGCCAATAGCTACAACAAGGATGTACTGGCTTATCCGGGGAGATCAATTGATGAACAAAGTATGGGTTGCAATGCACTCATTGCCGGCCACAAAGCCAATCTTGTTACAAGCGGACAGCAAGTCGTTGATTTTTTAAACTGGTCAGCTCACCAGCGGCAAACACCTCCAAAACAAATGGCCTTATTTACAACACTTGCACTTGAAGAGCAGCAGCTGGTTGAGATTATTGCGTCAAATCAACCGGTATCAATTGATGCGCTGGTACAAATGGCAGCTCAGAAATCCAGTAAAGTCGCCTCCCTCTTACTAAGCCTGGAGATGCAGGGAATTGTGCTTCTTCTTCCGGGAAAATTATATGCATTGTGCCGGTAGTGCAAGCATATTTATTTTTTTTCTATCTTCGCATATGGCAACAAGTACAGGAAATTCCACAAAGTTTTTTGGTGAAGGATTAACCTTCGATGACGTATTGCTGGTCCCGGCATATTCTGATGTTCTTCCGCGTGAAGTAAATATCTCTACACAGCTTACGAAGCAAATCACATTGAACATACCCTTGCTTTCTGCAGCAATGGACACAGTTACTGAAGCTACATTAGCCATTGCGCTTGCAAGGGAGGGTGGAATTGGTATTTTACACAAGAATATGTCTGTGGAACAACAGGCTGAACAGGTTCGCAGGGTTAAACGCAGTGAGAGTGGTATGATCATTGATCCTGTTACCTTGCATGAAGATGCTGTTATTGCAGACGCTTTGCGTTTGATGAAGGAAAACCGCATCGGAGGTATACCTATTATCAATCATGCCAGAAAGCTTGTTGGTATACTCACAAACCGGGACCTCCGTTTTGAAACAGATAAGACCAGAAAGGTCAGTGAAGTAATGACAAAGGAAAATCTGGTTACTGCACCGGAGGGAACGGATCTTAAAAAAGCAGAAAAAATCCTTCAGAATTACAAGATTGAAAAATTACCTGTTGTTAAAACCAATGGCGAATTAATTGGATTGATAACATACAGGGATATTTTGCAGGTTCACAGCTATCCGCATGCTGTTAAGGATGAGTTTGGTAGACTCAGGGTGGGGGCCGCTCTGGGAATAACGCGGGATTTGATTGATCGTGCTGCTGCACTTCAGCACAATGGTGTTGATGTGGTATGTTTGGATAGTGCACATGGCCATACTAAAGGTGTTATTGATTCACTTAAATTACTGAAGAAGAACTTTAAGCACCTCAATATCATTGCAGGAAACGTTGCCACAGCGGATGGTGCCCTGGCATTGGCTGAAGCTGGCGCGGATTGTGTTAAAGTGGGTATTGGTCCGGGTTCAATTTGTACCACTCGTATCGTGGCAGGTGCCGGTGTTCCTCAGATAACAGCTATTCTGGAAGCCGCGTCAGCGCTTAAAAAAATCAATATCCCTGTTATTGCTGATGGCGGTATCAGGTATACAGGTGATTTTGTAAAAGCAATTGCAGCAGGAGCGTCAACAGTGATGATGGGAAGTGTTTTTGCAGGAGTAGAGGAAAGTCCGGGTGAGACCATCATTTATGAAGGCAGAAAGTTCAAGCAATACCGGGGCATGGGTTCCATAGGAGCGATGCAGCAGGGAAGCAGTGACAGGTATTTTCAGGATGTGGAGGAAGGGATTAAGAAACTGGTTCCGGAGGGTATTGAAGGACGTGTGCCGTTTAAGGGAAATTTAAGTGAAGTGATTACACAGTTTGTTGGTGGATTGCGTGCTGGGATGGGTTATTGTGGTGCAAAAGACATTGATGCCTTGCAACATTCCAAGTTTATAAAAATCACCCATGCCGGTATTCGTGAAAGCCATGCACATGATGTTGCAATCACAAAAGAGGCACCTAATTACAGTCGTTAAGTTTCAGGAATATGATCAAACGGCTGCTTTTTCTGGTAGTTTTTTTCACTGCAGAAGCAAAAGTCTTTGCAGAAGACAGCGGGAGTGGGTTGCGCATCAGCCTGCTGACATGCAGTCCGGGTGAGGACTTGTATGCCGTATTCGGACACAGTGCCATGCGTATTGTAGACAGTTCAACAGGCACTGATATTGTTTACAACTTTGGAACCTTTGATTTCAGCGACCCTGATTTCTATACGAAATTCGTCAGGGGGAAACTCCGTTATTTTCTCAGTCAGGCTTATTATGCAGATTTTATTTATGAATATGCGTATTTTAAAAGACCAGTTACAGAGCAGGTTTTAGCTCTTTCTGACAGGGAAAAAAAAGCAATTCAGCAGGCACTTTTTGAAAACCTGAGCGAAGAAAACCGCTATTATAAATACGATTTTCTTTTTGATAATTGTACCACCCGTTTACGTGACTTGATCTTCAAAACAAATACACCGGGAGCTTTTTTGCCTCCGCCTTTTGCCCCCCGGGGATCTACATTCAGGGATCATTTGCATGGCTATCTAGACAGGGCAGATATGCCGTGGACAAAATTGGGCATAGACATTTTACTTGGTGCAGGAGCAGACAGGATTATGGATGTAAATGAATCGATGTTTTTACCTGACCCGCTACTTTTAGGTGTAAAGGGTGCCAGGCAATCGGGCAAACCTGTTGAAATGGAATCGTCCATGTTACTTGATTATCCTGATTATACATCACAGTCAAAATCTTTAAACTGGCTGGTACCTGCATTGATTTTTTTCATGGTTGGTTTAATCGCATTTGTAGGGAGTACCGGAAAAAGCGCATTGAAGATGAAAATTTCAGGGTGGACAGACCTCTTGATTTTTGGTGTATCCGGACTGCTCGGTTTAGTGTTGTTGTTTACCTGGTTTGGTACCGATCATGACAGTTTCAGGTATAACCTCAATTTAATTTGGGCAAGTCCAATTAATATACTGATTTTTTATGAAAGGGCAAAAAAAACCAGTTGGTATAGAAAGTTGTTGAAAATCAATGCGATACTGATACTTTTACTGATAGCAGCTTACCTGGTATGGCCGGGGATCATCAATCCACTTTTGTTCCCTGTGGTCATTGCCTTGTCATTGCGGTCGTGGATTCTCTCTCGTTCCTGATTAATTGCTTAATTTCAGGGAACAATCAGTTTCTTGAATAAAATTTTACTCTTTTTAATATCCCTAATTTTCTATTCCGGATATATCCAGGCCAGGCATATTACCGGTGGGGAACTGAGTTATGTATATCTTGGGAAAAGTACTACCAGTCCCAATGCCGGTAATTACCGGATTAAGTTGAAGTTGTACAGGGATTGTTTCGCAGAACCGCAATTTAGCCAGACCGTCAATATTGTTTTGTATGAATTGCCAGCCATGACTGCTACCAGTTTTTCTGTTCCTATTCTCAGGCGGGAAGATGTAGTACTGAAGTCGCCGGATCCCTGTATTGGTAATCCTCCTGTGATATGTTACGAAGTGGCTATTTATGAAGTTGATGTACCCAACCTCCCATTTAAGCCGGATGGTTATGTTGTGGCACAGCAATCATGCTGCAGGATTCAGGATCTGACCAATATTTATTCACTTGGTCGGGGTGTAGGAGCAACATACACAACGAATATTCCTGGAACCAATGCCGGACTTACAGCTCCGGAAAATGATACACCTGTTTTCAATACAAGTGATACCGTGATAGCCTGCAGCGGAAACTATTTTAGTTTTGATTTTGGTGCAGTAGACAACAACAACGACAAGCTTGAATTTTCATTTGCTGATGCGTTGGTCAGCGATGGAGGGGGAGGCATGAGTCAAACCACACAACCGCCTCCGTATTCACCAGCAGGCTATACGCCTGGCTTTGCCGGAAATAGTCCGTTGGGAAACAAAGTTCGTATCAATCCAACTACAGGAGCAATCTCAGGTATTGCACCACTCTCAGGTATTTATGTGCTGACTGTTGCTGTATCTGAAATCCGTGGCGGTAAGGTTATCAATGTTCATCGGAAAGACTTACACCTCAAAGTGGCAGACTGTTCTGTAGCTGCTGCTGCACTGGAACCGGTCTATACCTTATGTAAAGACGAAATGCTGCTTTCTATATCCAACAATTCAACAAGTGATAAAATCAAAACGTATGAATGGGATATGGACACCTTGAATAAATCTGATCGGTTTGAAACAGCACAATCTGTTCGTTACCAATATACTCGCGCGGGAGATTATACCATAAGACTGATTACGAATAAGAATGATGTCTGTTCTGATACTGCCTATGCCACAGTAAAAGTATACCCAGGGTTCAAGCCAGCATGGTCAATTGACCAAACCTGTGCTACCGTGCCTTATACGTTTAAAGATTTATCAACAACAACCTACGGTACAGTAAACAGCTGGCAATGGAATTTTGGGAATGTAGCAGATCTCACTGATGTATCAACAACTAAAAATGCGACCTATGCATATCCGGCAGCAGGACTTTATAATGTGTCATTGGTTGTAGGAACAACAGTTGGTTGTACGGATACACTCCGGCAGGAATTGAATGTAAAAGCAAGGCCGGAACTTTTTTTAAATGCGGATACAGTAATCTGTGATGTGGATACCCTGCAACTGAATGCAAGGGGTACCGGGGCTTTCAGCTGGAGTCCTGATTACAACATAAGCAGTCTTACCAGTGCGTCACCCAATGTTAGTCCTGACCGTCCCACACGCTATTCTATTACCCTTACACAATCACCTGGCTGCATCAATACGGCTTCTGTTTTTGTGGATGTAAAGTCTCTTGTCACGTTGAATCTTGCAGCTGATACAACTATTTGCTTGGGAGACAGTGTTCAGTTACGACCTGATTCGGATGGAGTTAATTTCAAATGGACTTCCCAGGTTGGAGAATATCTGTCTGACTGGCAACAGAAATATCCCTTTGTTAAACCATCATCAGACATGCGGTATCAGGTGCTGGCAACCATTGGCAAATGTTTTGCATCAGATGAGATACTCGTCAGAACAGTTCCATATCCCAAAGCTTTAGCAAGTGCTGATACTGCCATCTGCTATGGTGATGCCATTCAATTGTTTGTGTCTGGTGGAACTGCATACAGCTGGAAGCCAGCAGGTTTTGTGAGTAATTCAGTATCGGCTTCTCCGGTTGTAAAACCACTGGCAACAACAGATTTCATTGTGAGTTCAACTGATTTTAAGGGTTGTCCGAAATCTGTTTTTGATACGGTAAAAGTAACTGTTATTCCTCCCGTCCTGGCCTTTGCCGGTAATGATACAGTAGTGGTAGCGGGTCAGCCACTTCAGCTTAATGCTACAGGAGCAGTTGATTATGCCTGGTTTCCCCCTGTCAACCTCTCTAACGCCTTTATTGCCAATCCCATAGCTTTGCCCATTGATGATGTCACCTACAGGGTTAAGGTTTCAACCAAAGAAGGATGCTTTGCTTTTGACTCCCTGAAAGTAAAAGTGTATAAGACTCCTCCGGAAATATTTGTGCCAACCCTTTTCACACCCAACGGAGACGGGTTGAACGACCTTTTGAGACCTGTACCTGTTGGCATATCCAAGTTTGTCTACTTCAGGGTTTACAATAGATACGGGCAGCTGGTTTACAGTGCAAATGAGTTTATTTCCGGATGGGATGGTAGGTTCAAGGGAAGGGATCAGGGAAATGAATCCTTTGTATGGCATGCATATGCAGAAGATTATTTGGGCAATAAAATATACCGGAAAGGACAAACAACTTTGATTAGATAGTTATGAGTAGAAAAATTTTAGTAACCGGCGCAAGTTCCGGATTTGGAGAAGCTATAGCCTGGAAATTTGCAGCGTCAGGTGATAATCTGGTGATCACCGGAAGGAGAAGTGACCGTTTGCATGAGCTGGCAGAAAACATAAAAAATAAACATGGTGTAGAGGTGCTGGTTAAGGTTTTTGATGTGCAAAACCGAGAGCAGGTATTTGAAGCTTTGCACAGTGAACCCTATTTACAAGATCTTGATGTTGTGGTTAACAATGCCGGACTGGCTCTGGGTAGAGATTTATTTGATGAAGCTTCCCTGGAAGATTGGGAGACCATGATCGACACCAATGTCAAGGGTTTGCT
>CANHUF010000148.1 GCA_947463715.1 Sphingobacteriales bacterium | reverse complement strand
AATATTTTCCAGCAGGGTGGTCACTCCTTCCTTTTGCAGGATCAGATAACCCATCCGGTCTTTGCTGATGCCATCTTTAAGCTGGTAGCTGAAGTGCAGGTCGTTGTTTTTCAGGATGGTCTCAAAGTACTTGAAACGCAGTGTGGGCAGGCGTTTGAGGTCGTCTCCGATCTCATAGAGATGTGATGAAAGGATGAAGAGTGCGTTTTCTGCTTTAGACAGCCCTTCTACCACCGATACGGTACATTTCATCGCATCCTGCATGTTGGTGCCTTTGAAGAGTTCATCAATCAGTACCAGCCATTTTCTTCCGTCAGTGATTTTGAGCAGCGTTTCGCGAATGCGGCGCACTTCATTGTAAAAATAGCTTTCTCCCTTGATGATGTTATCCATCACGTTGATATTGCTGAGGAGTCCTTCAAACAACGATAACCGCATGAAACCGGCTGGTACGCCCATGCCCAGGTGTGCCAGGTAAACAGACAAGCCAACGGCTTTGATCAGCGTACTTTTACCTGCCATGTTTGCACCGGTAAGGAAGATGAAATGCTGGTCTTTATCCATCAGCAAATCATATCCCACAGCCTCTTTCAGCATGATATGTTTGAGGTTCCTGATTTCCAGCAAAGGATGATCGCTGGCTTCAAATGTTGGAAAATGCAGGTTCAATGTTTTATTGGCGATGGCCATGGACTTCCAGGCATCCAGACTGGCATGTATCTCCAGCAAACGCCGGAGTGTGACGGGAAGTTCGTTATGGAAAATGCTGGCATAGTGCAGGATTTCAGGAATAGCCATTTCCTGAAAATTTTCAAATGCTGTTAAACCCGCGATCAGTCGGTTGCCGATGAGTCGTTCACTTTCACTGACAAGTAGTTCCAGCCTTGACGGGAGCTTGTGTTTTCGGAAAAGTTTGTGGATTTTTTCAAATCCCCTTATCAGGGCAAACAGCTGCCGCATGGAAAATAGGGTCATTGCATAGTCTCCGGCATTGAGAATCCGGTACAGGAAGCTGTTGACAGGATTTGGATTTTCAGGGATGCTTTGCGGGTTGTCATCAAGGAATTTTTCCACCACCAGCATCGTGCCATTGGTGATGTCTCCCGGCCAGTTGATGAGCTCTTCTTCAATCAGTTTCAGGATATCCTGTACTTCTTTTATTGCAAGAATATCCTGCAGCGGACTTGAAAATATTTTCTGAAGCACTTGTCTGCCTGCAGCAGTGGTTGTATGGTCTATCCGAACAAAAAGCGACTGCTCTTCATCGGGATGAAAAACGGCCAGGTCCTGTAATGTTGTTTTGTCAATCAGCATGCATTCAATTTCGGTCGAACAGCAACCGCATTCCCCGGTGAGATGCATCTACCCGTCCGTTTTCATACACAGGATGTCCGTTTACAAAAGTCATGTCTATGCTTGCAGGGAAGGTAAAGCCTTCGAGCGGACTCCATCCGCATTTATACAGGATGTTTTCTTTGCTGATGCTATAGGGTGTGTTGAGGTCAACCAGCACCAGGTCTGCATAGTAGCCCTCACGGATGAATCCCCGTTCTTTGATCTGGAAGCAGGTGGCTGGAGCATGTGCCATTTTGCGCACCACATCTTCAATGCTGATTCTACCTTGTTGTACATAGTGCAACATGAGTTGCAGGCTGTGCTGTACCAGTGGCAGGCCGGCATGGGCATGCGTGTAATCACCCGACTTTTCATCCACGGTATGCGGAGCATGGTCTGTGGCGATGATATCCAGCCGGTCGTCGAGCAGGGCTTCCCAGAGAGCAGCTTTGTTTTCTGGTGCTTTGATAGCCGGGTTGCATTTGATTTTGTTGCCAAGGGTTGCGTAATCATCTGCCGTGAAATGCAGGTGGTGAACGCATACTTCAGAGGTGATTCTTTTTTCAGCGAGGGGCAGGAGGTTGCTGAACAGCTGTAATTCTTTGGCTGTGGAGATATGCAGGATATGCAAACGGGTATTGTTTCGCTTGGCCAGCTGAACGGCCATCAGTGAGGATTCAAAGCAGACCTCTTCGTCGCGGATGATAGGGTGGTCTGCTGCTTGCGGTATCCTCCCTTCAGCGGCAAATTTTTCCAGGTTGCGTTTGATGATGCGTTCATCTTCACAATGCGTGGCGATGAGCACCTCGCTTTCCCTGAATATTCGGTCGAGGGTCAGGTGATTGTCTACCAGCATATTTCCCGTGGAAGACCCCATGAAAATTTTGATGCCGCATACCCTGTCTTTTTTCTCATTGGTTTTCAAAACCTCTTCTTCATTGTCGTTGGAAGTGCCCATGAAAAAAGAATAGTTGGCAGGCGAGGACTGTGCTGCAATGGCATATTTTTCTTCCAGCAGCTCCTGGGTCAGGGCTGCCGGCCTGGTATTGGGCATCTCCATGAAACTGGTTGTACCCCCAGCCACAGCTGCCACAGACTCTGTATGGATATTGGCTTTGTGGGTGAGCCCGGGTTCCCTGAAATGCACCTGATCGTCAATGACACCCGGCAAGAGGAATTTATTCTCTCCATCAATCTCCCTGGCATGGTATGAATTGTCAATTCTGTGGTTTATCTTTAAAATCCGATTGTCGCCTATCAGTATATCACCGGTAATGATTTTTCCGTCGGTCACCATACGGGTGTTCTTAATCAGAATTTTTGACATTTTTACCTATGTTGATGAACACGCAAATTATTAAAAGATTGGCAGTCATTTCGATTTTTGCACTGCCTTTACCAGTTTTAGGGCAATCCTCCTTGTTTCAGCAGGGCGCCAAGGATTATTTCCTGCTCAACAGGCTTGAAATCAAGATGCAACGGGATACGGCACTCAATTTTTCTGCATTGAAACCTTACAACAGAAAGTGGTGGGCAGGTGCCCTTGAGCGCGCTACCGATAGTGCGTCTGGAATCATGTTATCGGCTGTTGACCGATATAACATACAGCGTGCCAGGCTGAACAACAGGGAATGGAAGGGCAGGGATTCTGTTTTACCGGTTAGTAAAAAGGCTCTTTTTGCATCCTTTTACCAGGACCCAGCCAATTTTGTGGGGATAGACGAACCTGATTTTTTTCTTTCCGTCAATCCTGTTTTGCAACTCCAGGCCATGCGCGACGAAGCAACAGATGAGATGCTCTATACCAATACCCGCGGTGTGGTGGTAAGGTCACAGGTTTCAGGTAAACTCGGCATGCAGATTTTCGTTACAGAAAATCAAGTAAAACCGCCTTTTTACCTTCGTAACCGTATTGAGCAGTTCAGGGCAGTGCCCGGTGCTGGATTGTACAAACCTTTTAAAGAAACCGGGTACGATTATTTTGATGCACGTGGATCTGTTTTTTTCAACGCAGCAAAGTCTCTTGACTTCCAGTTCGGCTATGATAAAATGTTCATCGGCAATGGTTACAGAAGCCTGTTCTGGAGTGATCATGGTAACAGTCACCTTTATCTCAATGCTAACCTGCGTATCTGGAAACTCAATTACATGAGTCGGATCATGGAGCTGCAACCACAGTATACCCGCAGGACACTGGGCTTTGATACCCTGCATTCCAAGAAATATGCTTCTGTTCACTACCTGAGTATCAACGTTCCCAAGTGGCTCACACTGGGCTTTTTTGAGGGTATTGTGTTCGGCAGACCCAACCGTTTTGAATTTCATTACCTGAATCCTGTCATGTTCCTGCGTGTGTCTGAATTACAGGTGGGTAGTCCGGATAATGCCTTCATCGGCTTCGATGCCAAAGCCAATCTGGGGAAACGGGTGCAGCTATACGGACAGGTTATGGTGGATGAGTTTTTTACCACGTATATCAGGCAGAAAGACAACTGGTGGGGTAATAAATGGGCCTTTCAGGGCGGACTGAAATACATAGATGTTTTAGGTATTAAGAACATGGACTTACAGTTGGAGACTAACTGGATCAGGCCATTTACTTATTCCCATACCGATACATTCGCCAATTACACGCATTACAATCAGCCTATCGCACATCCTTCCGGATCTAATATCAGGGAAGCCATAGCAATTCTTACCTATCAGCCAGCCCCCCGCTGGTATTTGCAGGCCAAAGGTATCTTCTGGCTTGCAGGTATGGATCCATTGGGGAGAAACTATGGTAACAATATCTTCAAGCCCAGTGATACCCGCTCTATCGAGGATCGGGTGTATTATGGAGTGCCAGATTCCCGAAAAAATCTGCATACTAGCTTGTGGGCTGCATACGAATGGAAGGAGAATCTGTTTCTGGAAGGGACTGTCACCTACAGGAAAATGGAAGGGATGCCGCGGAATGTGCAGGTTTCTGCCGGCTTACGTTGGAATATCCACAGGCAGGAACACGACTATTGATTTACCGGCCCAGTCCGCCCCCTTCAAAATGCAGTGAGAAAAGAATCATTCTGCTGTTCATCTTGTCGATGACACTGGAGTAGCGCAGGCTTTCGTCTCTGCTGTGCACGTTTGACAACCCGTAGCTGAATTTGATTTCCGGAGAAAGGATAAAGTAGGGGAAGAAGAACTGGAATCCTATACCACCTTCCACGCCATAATCGGATTTTTTCACCTTGACGATATTGTCTGCATTCCTTGCTCCTGAATTACTTGCCAGGTCAAAATCATATTTCATGCCGGCCAGTGTGTATACCCTGAAGTTGTTGATGCGGTCGCTTTTCAGCCTTACCTGAAGCGGGAAACTCATCACGATGGATTCCACGTTTTGATCGATGATGGAAGCGGTAGCCTGATTGGGTAGTTTTTCTGTGTAGCCGAATTTTTTTTCGCTGAAAATCAGGTTAAGCGGATAGAAGCGGACATCAAAGTGTTTGGACGCCTGCCAGTTGGCCATGATGCCCAGGTGAATCCTGCCGCTGTTTTTGGATTCCACCCGGTAAATGGTGTCTTGTGTGAGGAAGGTAGGGTGGTGGGTGATGTTGTAGTTGGAACGGTTATATCCCAGGATGATACCGAAGTAATAGTTTTTCTGGTCGTGATCAGGCAGATTGAGGTCAACCTGCTGTGCACGGGTCTGCATGCTGAAAACCAGCATGAGCAGCATAAGCGTTATTTTGTACCTGTATATATGCTGCATATTCCGAAGCTTAGTCTTTTGCATGAGGTATTGTTGAAGCCAGTGGTATCAAGCACCCGGAGGAAGTCTTTTCCTTCCGGAAACTTTTGGACTGAATCGTTCAGGTACTGGTAGGCATTGCGGCTTTTGGAAAATATCCTGCCTATACCCGGAGTTATAAAATTCATGTACAGGTTATAGATTTGCTGGATGCCAGGAAGGGAAGGACGAGAGAATTCCAGCACCACCAGTCTGCCACCCGGTTTCAGGACCCTGTTGATTTCTTTGAGGCCATTTTCCAGGTTTTGAAAATTACGCACGCCAAAGGAGACTGTGACAGCATCAAAGGATTGATCATTGAATTGAATCGCTTCGCTGTCGCCTGTCTGCAATTCGATGGTGTTTGTTAAACCAGCAGCGGCAATTTTTTTCCTGCCGAAGTCGAGCATGCCCTCTGATATATCGATACCAATGATTTTTTCGGGTTGCAGCACTTTGGTGGCCATCAGCGCCACATCAGCAGTACCTGTGGCCACATCCAGCATCATTTTCGGATTGTCTTTTTTCAACATCCGCAGTGCTTTTTTCCTCCAGCTGACGTCAATGCCGGCAGACAGAAAACGGTTCAAGAAGTCGTATTGCGGAGCGATATCGTTGAACATGCTCGCGACCTGTTCTTTTTTCGGTAAATTTGATGCCAGGTCCGGCACGATTGTATCATGTGCGAATTTTCCCATCACAGCAAAAGTAATCAAAAACGAGGGGAGGGTTCTTAAAGGATTTGTAAATATCATTCATGGTCATACACAAAGCTTCATACATCATCAGCAGTCCCGATGCCGCATCCTGTCCCAAACCCGACCGTCCGGAATATGCATTCATCGGGCGAAGCAATGTAGGGAAATCATCCCTCATCAACATGCTTACGGGTGTAAGGAATCTCGCCAAGACATCATCTACACCAGGTAAGACACAGCTTATCAATCATTTTAACATCGAAAGCAGGTCTGGTGAGAAGTCGCCCTTACTCAACTGGTTTCTCGTTGACTTGCCCGGATATGGTTTTGCCAAGGTATCAGCATCCAAACGCAAGCAGTGGGAGAAAATGATTGAAGGATACCTCCGTACCCGGGAAAACCTGGTCAATATTTTTGTACTCGTAGATGCCCGACACAAGCCCCAGCAGCTTGATTTGGATTTTGTGAATAAGCTCGGAGAGTGGCAGGTTCCTTTTGCGGTTGTATTCACCAAGGCCGACAAAGAAACCCAGAAGCTTGTCAGTTCCCATGTGAAGGCATTCACCGATGCCATGCAGTTACGGTGGGAGGCCCTTCCGCCGGTATTTGTAACCAGTGCCGAGAAGTTTACCGGTAAAGCCGCACTGATCCGATTTATAGATGAGCTCAATCAGGTAAGCAAAGACAATATCAAGGCCCCACAATGATACTCCCGGCAAGGATACCCCGTTGGTT
>CANHUF010000147.1 GCA_947463715.1 Sphingobacteriales bacterium | reverse complement strand
GCCCTTGCCTGTTGTAAGATTTCCTTTCTATGTGCAACAAACAACAATCTGGCAGCAGGCCTTTCATTGACAAATGCCTTATAGTCAAAAGCAGAAATGACTGTTTTGCCAGTTCCGGTAGCTGCTACGACCAAATTTTTATACCTGTAGTGAATGGTTCTTTCTACCAAAAGCTTCTCCAATATTTCATTCTGGTAGGGAAATGGTTTTATGTCAAAGTAAGTTGTATTGAGCTCATGCGCTTTGGATGTTTTTCCTTGACTCAAAGAATTCCTTAGTTTCTCTCCATGCAATGCAGGATCAAATGATTCAAAGTCATTGCTCTGCCAGTAGCTTTCAAATGTTTTTTGAAATTTATCGATGATATGGGAAACCTCTTTGGTAGTCACTTTTAGGTTCCATTCTAATCCATCTGTCAAAGCTGACCTGGAAAAATTTGACGACCCAATATACCCAGTATGAAATCCTGTGTTCCTGAAAAAAAGATATGCTTTTGCATGCAGCCTTTCGTTGCCGGTATTGTACGATATCCGTACTTCTGTATTGGGCAAAGAAGAAAGCAACTCAATCGCCTTATAATCCGTTGCCCCCATGTAGGTAGTGGTAATTATCCTCAGTTTCCCACCAGCTTGAGTAAACTTTCTCAATGCATTCTCCAGGATAATGATCCCTTTCCACTTGATGAATGATACCAATAGATCGATTCTACTTGAAGAAAGAATTTCTTTCCTCAGCTCGCTTTCTAAAGTAGTATCGCTGTTGCCGCCTGTAAATAATTCGCTATGGGACAAACGTGTATAGGGAGTAATTTCTTTTAAGTGAAGCTCCAGATCGCTGAAGTGTGCATCAACCTTTTCAAATACTGCCTTTAGGATTTTCCCTTCCGTTGCAATGATATCTTGATTGAACTCTTCCCTTTTGATCTCATCCCTCAAAAAATGAATGATCTTGTTCGCAATTTCAATTTGTTGCTCAAGAATATTGTCACCCTTTAACGTGTTGAGGGCATATTTGATGGTTTGAGAAAGCCGAAGGGTAAGCATTTCAGAAGCCTCAACCTTGTCAATAGGAACCTCTTTGATGTAAAACTTATCCGGATCAAGTTGCTCGATCTTGTTTTTCACGAGTTTCGTAACAATTTCTTCGTAGATGCCGGAGATCATGATGGGTGTTTAGGTGTAAGAGAATATACTTTGACAAATTTAATTAAATGCTAATAATACCCCTTCCCCTCAACACAATGCCTAACTCCACCACGGGGATTTTGCATATCACCGATATATCTAGGAATGACATGACAATGAAAGTGGAAAACGGTTTGTCCTGCTGCTTCACCGCAGTTCATACCTATGTTATAGCCATCAGGTTTATATGTTTTTTCAATCAGACCTTTAACATCATCAATTACAGTTGTTAGTGCAAATTTTTCTTCTGTGGATAAGGACCAATAATCATTACGAATCTCATTAGAAATAATTAACATATGTCCAGGTGAAACCGGAAACCCATCTTCAATAACAAAAAAATAATCTGACTTCAACAATATTTTATCATTAGAAATTTGCTTAAAAACACTCATAAATTCTCCATATTTGAATCGTTTAGAAATTCAAACCCATTATTTGAGGCAATTTGCACTAAGGGTTCTATTACAGACCGAAATCGATCTTTTGTGAATGAATTATTTAAATCAGGAAAAATTGATAAATAATCTTCTAAAACTTTATTTCGTGGCTGACGTTCTCGCATTATTTCTACGGCAATATTTTGCATTGAATAAAATGATTCAAAATAAATATTCAACTGTGGTAACTTATCATGCTTTTGATTGTTACTTCTTGAGTCTGCAGGTATTAAATTCCAAATCAAATCATGTGATACAAAGCTATAAGGAACAAAATGGTCTAAATCGTATTCCCCAATTTGTAAAGGTGTTTTTTTATAAATACAATTTAATTCTCCAACTTCATAAATCACATCATTCCAAAAATCTCTTTGCTTCTTCAATTGACTTCGTTTAGCTGGTTTGATAAGTTTTCCAGTTATATCTGGTACACTTGGATTTCTTTTTTGCAGAAAATTTGAGAGTTCCCAATAACAGAAGGATTTAATGATACCAACATTGTTGATTAAATAAGAAAACCAATCATTGTTGATTATAATATTGTCGGTGTATAATGAATAGAGTGATGAAAAATCTTTATTTCGAGATGATTCATAAATTTGATTTTTGGTGCAACTAGGAAACCATGGACTCAAAAACCAATGGGGCACATTTGCATCAAAATGTTTTAATAATCTTAATGTATTTGAATTATCAGATTGAGCTAATTTACTTTTAATAATAGACCTATCTTCATTTATTTTAATGTCTTCAATTTTTTGAATTGATCGAATTGCTTCTTGTAACATATCCTGCTTCCCCAGTGAAATATGAAAGTAATGGACAGTATACCAAGCTTGGGCAATCATTCCCTCGAATATTTCTCTTTTGGTTATTGCCTGTTTTCCTAATTCTACTTGCTCAAGTATAGATAGAAACCAATAATACTTATAGGTGTTAGTAGTGTAATTAAAGCATGCAGCTACTTTTGAAACAGGAAGTTTTTCGCTATATGGAATATTAAGCATAATTAAATTGAAGCCATTTTAAATCATTTTGTGAATAGATCGTTTGATTTAAAGTTTATTGTAAAGTGATTTGGTAAATATCATAAAATTTAGTATATTAAGTATTAATCAGATTACATTCAATTACATATTTAAATTTTTAATATTATCAACCAACATCAAAACTAAAATAACACCCCTCCACCTATCGGAGGACTGCAAACTTTATCCTGCTTTTTTAAAAAGCTAATAATTCAGCTAGTACGTTTGTTTGACCGATTGATTTCACTTTTTCAAGGAGTTCCTGCAACTCTTCCTGATCAAGCAGTTTGCCGGCAGGGGTCCGGGCGGGGCGGAAAGCAATTTCAGAGTCAAACAACTGCATCTCATATACAAGCAGGCTAATCAACCTGTAATAAATTTCCTTCCTGAGTTGGTCTAATTCCTCATTCGATTTGCCCTGAACCCGAATGATAAGTGGACAATCATAGAAACTTTTCATTTTACCCATGACGGTCTCCAGCGGTGAAAGATCGGTCTTGATAAATAATGCAAAAACATTGCTGTACTTCGTTTTCCCAATATACAAGGAGGTTGTCACCTCAATATCATACTGCAGCATGACTTCCATAAACACATGATCTAGTTCTCCAAGCTTCATTGCATCGGCTGGTAATTGCTCAAAGGGATGCATGAAGGCTGGCATCATTTTGTAAGACGACAAGTACGAAAAGCCTTTCAGCTGTATGGCATGCTCAGACAACATGTTCTCGAGCGACTGATCCTCGGGTAAATCCGCAGCACTGGCCTTACCCTTTACTATGATGTGCATATGACCACCATATCTTGAAAACAATTGATGCATTATTTTTTATTTGTGTAGCTAAGTTGATGCATCAATCCTCAGCCTATTGGAGGAGTGGAAGATATTTTTCATAATTATCACACATAACTAATAATCAAACCGGCACCTGTGTTTAAATCCAAAACCCTTTCACCACAAAACCGAAATGGGTACAGCCCATAGGTTTTTTCCAAAGGGTACTGCTTCCTTCCCCGTATATCGCGAAATAGCAGAATCATTCATAAGTCCCCCAACCCTTTTGGAAATGTTCCATTTTTCATGGCATCAATCAAGGTGATACCCCGATTGTGTAGCTGGGAAAAATTCATATGCACTCAAAAACATTTCAGGTGCCGAAGAAGCTGCAGCCATTTGTGTTGGCTTGTCGAATGTTACATAGGTTGCTGAAATCCATATACCATTCAATGAATTTCATATTATGTAAATCGAAAGCAATGCCTGATATGTATTATTTACAATTCTGCTTACGCCGGTATAGGGTTTATTCTGATTTGACCACCAACCGCCTTCGGCAGGAGAGTTTAGTTGAGCTTGCCTGCCTTTGGCAGGAGAGTTTATTTCTCAACCCTCAACTAAATTCTCTCAACTTTACTTTCCCCTCGTGCCTTTTTTCCCCGTCAAAATCTCCCTCAATCCCGTGTTTTCACCTTGAATGAATTTTTGCCAGCAGCGACCTTTAGGTCATGATTCATTTGCTGGAAATTGAAATTGATGCTTTGACGGAATCTGTGGTGGAGGTTTCAACCGGAAAAATTCATAAAACACATGTGTCAAAAGCAAGCCTAGAGTTCCTGAATACAATCCACAAGAAAAATGGATGGAAATTCAATTGGAAAAAGGAAGAAAAGGAAATAAATCGTCTTATTTACAAATTGGTTTTGGAGTCCAAAAGATTCATCTTACTTGGCCTCATCAGCCTCGAAACAAGAGAAGACCATGTTCATATTCATTTGGTTGAAAAAGCTCCAATTGAATTTGGGATATCAAAAACATATAAAGGAATTGGTGGAAACTTATTTGCCTTTGCATGCAAATATTCACAAGAAAATGGGTTTGACGGAGTAGTTGCATTCTCCGCAAAAACGAACCTAATTCACCATTATTCAGTAACTTTAGGTGCTACTCTCATTAAGAATCAAAAAATGTTTATTCATAGCAAACAAGCTAAATTTCTAATAAACAAATACTTTAAAGATGAAGAAAAATAAGAAAGTTGAAATTTTTGATGACATTGAATGTGAGGTATTACAAGTTAAGCTAACGCCTGAATCTGACAGGGAAGTTTCGGAGTTCATCAAAGCTTACAAGGAAAAAATGGCGGCAGCAGAGAAAAAAAGGTCTGCCAAAAAACAAGCGCTTGTAAAAAACAACTGACAAGTTGAGCTTGCCTGCCTCTGGCAGGAGAGTTTATTTCTCAACCCTCAACTAAATTCTCTCAACTTTACTTTCCCCCTTGTGCCTTTTTTCCCTGTTAAAATCCCCTCAAATTCCGGTGTATTCCCCATTTTTAGTTTTGAATTTCTTTTCAGCTTTGGGTCATGAAGCGAGACTTACTCAAACCCACAGCAGATGTTGTTTTCAAACGGATATTTGGTCAGGAAAAAGATATTACAATTGAGTTTATAAACTTGTTTGTTGACCCACCTGTTCCAGTTGTAGACATTACTTACTTGAAGCAGGAAATGTTGGCAGATAACCGGGATGGAAAAATATCTGTTGTAGATATCCGGTGCACAGACACCAACAACCAGCATTTTATATTGGAGATGCAGGTGGTGCATCACGATGGTTTCTTGAACCGACAATTGCTTTATGCCTGCAAAGCGTATGCCCTGCAATATTTGTCTGGTGAAAAATACAAACCAAAGCATCCTGTATTTTTATTGACCATTATTGATCATGAAATATTACCCGGTGTTGCCGACTGGAATCATGAATTTTCATTTAACCATCAAACATATCCGGAAATTAAAGTAGAAGGACTTTCCATGCGTTTTATAGAGTTGGCTAAAAGAAGAAAATTGGATAATTTTAATATGGAAAACCCAACCGATCGTTGGTTGAAATTTTTAGCAGAACCTGAAAAACTCATCAACATGCAAAAGTTTGATATTTCTGTTTATCCCAATTTACTCAAAGCCACTGAATTACTCGACAGGTCAAATTTTACCATAGAACAGCAAATTGCTTACGACAGGCATTGGTTTGCAGTGGCAGATATAAACCAGGTCCGTATTGATAGCTATGACAGAGGGCATGATCAAGGCATTGAAATTGGCGAAGAACGTGGCATCAAAAAAGGTATAAATATCGGTGTAGGAAAAGGTCGGGAAGAAGGATTTGACCTTACCCTAAATTTAATAGATGAATTAGAACAAGGGGTTCAGTCTAATGAAGAACTTGCAGAGAAATATTCAAAGCCGTTGACAGTAATTGAAAAACTGGCTTCAAAATTCAGAAGTTGAACTTGCCTGCAATTTAGTTGAGAGAAGTAAGTTAAGCTTGCCTGCCTCTGGCAGGAGAAATGAGTTGAGAGTTTATTTCTCAACCCTCAACTAAATTCTCTCAACTTGCCTTTCCCCTCGTGCCTTTTTCCCCGTCAAAACCTCCCCCATTTCCGTGTTTTTCACCTTTTTACTCCAGAGTGTCTCTGCAATTTTGAGTTATAATTAATCTGTAACACCTGCCACAGGAAATGTTTCCTGATGTTTATCGTGACAGCATTTCAAGAAATTTAATTTTCTTTTATAGAAATTATTTTCTTTTTTAGAATTTATCTAACTTTATAACTGACATGAATGGTCATCCTATCATGAAATAGAATTGTTCAATAATTTAAACATGCTGGACAAAATCAGAACGCAGGAGCAATACGAATCAATCATGGAAATGATTGAAAAATATATTTCCAAAGCAACAATGCTGGGTGGATTTCATGCATTAAATAAAAAAGAAGATCAGGAACTATCCCAACTTACTTTGCTCGCCAATGATTATGAGAAAATGAAAATGCTGCCCCTGGCATTCAAACGCTCTCTGCATTCTATTATCCAACAAAGACTTGATGAAATGAACATCAACCAAACACAACTTGCAGAACTT
>CANHUF010000146.1 GCA_947463715.1 Sphingobacteriales bacterium | reverse complement strand
TTATGACATAACACATAAGTTTACAGTTCCAGTAACTCGTTTTAATTGCACAAAAAGTTAGTAATTAATCACCTGCTCTTCAATGTGCGCAGGTAATTCCCGCCACTGGTATTCCTGGTTCCGCAGCTGGGGTTCGAATCCCGCTTCGCGGATGGCATCCTGCATGGATTTGTAGGTAAACCGATGTGGTGCACCGGCCGCACTTACCACATTCTCTTCCAACATGATGCTGCCAAAATCATTGGCGCCGGCATGCAGACAGATCTGTGCTATCTTCTTGCCCACAGTGAGCCAGGAAGCCTGAATATTTTTGACATTGGGCAGCATAATCCTGCTGATGGCAATCATGCGGATGTATTCTTCTCCGGTGGTGAGGTTCTGAACGCCCCTGATTTTCGCCAGCAGGGTATCCACATCCTGGAAAGTCCATGGAATAAAGGCCAGGAACCCATTGGCCGTTTCAGGCTTCTTAGCCTGCACTTCCCTGATTTTAATCAGGTGTTCAAAACGCTCTTCCAGGGTCTCCACATGTCCGAACATCATGGTGGCAGATGAAGTTATGTGGAGCTGATGGGCCGCAGCCATCACATCCAGCCATTCCTGCGCACCGCATTTGCCGTTGCTCACGAGCCTACGTACGCGGTCTACCAGGATCTCCGCACCTGCACCCGGCAGGGAATCCATGCCAGCTTCCTTGAGTGCGGAAAGCACCTCGTGATGCGTCATTTTTTCCAGTTTGGCAATGTGTGCCACTTCGGGGGGGCCGAGGGTATGCAGCCTGATATCTGGAAATTCAGCCTTGATGGACCGGAAGGTATCGGTGTAGTATTTCAGTCCGAGCTCCGGATGGTGACCACCTTGCAGCAAAAGTTGGTCGCCACCCCACTGGATGGTTTCCCTGATCTTCTGCCTGTAGGTATCCATATTGGTGATATAGGCCTCCGCGTGGCCGGGGATGCGGTAGAAATTACAGAATTTGCAGTTGGCGATGCACACATTGGTGGTGTTCACATTGCGGTCGATTTGCCAGCTCACCTTGCCATGCGGCACCTGTTTTTTCCGGAGGGTGTCTGCCACATGCATCAGTTCCGTCAGGGGCGCCTCCTTGAACAGGAATAAGCCCTCTTCAGAGGTCAGAAACTCCAGATTCAGTGCTTTTTGGTATAAATGCTGCAAATCGCTCATATTATTCTTTGTTTCAGCAACAAAGTTAGCGTAACAATGGTTTACTTTGAAAGAAGGGAATTTAACTGAATCCTGAACCGTCTGATGAAAGCACTCCTGAACATCCTGTTATTCAGTATACTGCTGTTTGCTGCCCCAACCTGGGTCAGTGCCCAGGAGCAGTTCATCGAACAACCCTCCCGCTACCTTGTTTCCGTTCCATTCAAGCTCCTCACCGGCGGGGTCATTCTGCTTAAAGCCAAGGTGAACGACTATCCAGATAGTCTCAACTTCATCCTCGACACCGGCAGTGGCGGTATTTCACTCGACTCCTCCACGGTTGTCAGGCTGGGTATTACCCTCCAGCCATCAGACAAAACCATCAAGGGTATTGGGGGCCTGCGTAAAGTGTCTTTTCTTTATAATGCCACGCTGAAGCTACCCGGATTAGCAACAGACCGACTTAATTTTCATGTGAACGATTATGAGATCCTGTCTTATGTTTACGGCATACCGATAGATGGCATCATCGGCTACAGTTTTTTCAGCAGGTATATCGTCAACCTCAATTACGATAACCTCATGATGCATGTATTTACGGTAGGTGAATACAAATATCCGGCAGCCGGGCATACCCTCAGGCCCATGTTTACCGCGCTGCCCATCCAGGAGATCAGGTTCAGGGATGAAGGGAAGTATTTCGGAAAATTTTACCTGGATACCGGAGCCGGACTCAATTTCCTGCTTTCAGAAAGTTATGCCCGAGACAGTGCAGTTTTGAAAAAGAAGCGCAGAGGTCCCTTTATCACCCAGGCAGAGGGACTTGGTGGAAAAACATCCATGCGCATCACCACCGTCAAGGAGGTCAAAATCGGACCATACCGTTTCAGGAAGGTACCCAGCTTCGTTTTCAAAGATGAATACAACGTGACCAACTACCCGCAGGTAGGCGGATTGATTGGCAATGACTTGATGAGGCGTTTCAATGTGACACTCAATTATACCAAGCAGGAAATACACATTGTACCCAACTCACATTTCAGAGACCTGTTTGATTACGCCTATTCAGGCATTTCTGTTTATTACATCGATGGACAGGTTTCGGTAGACGACGTAGTGCCCGGATCTCCGGCAGACAAGGCCGGGTTTAAGAAGGATGATGTAATCCTTTCTGTTAACAACGACATCAGCAACAATATCCAGACTTACAAAACCATGATGCAGACAACAGGTCAGCGGCTGAGTTTTGTGATATTGCGAAATGGTATACCGATGATGATGTCTATGAAACCTGTGAAGATATACTGATTGAATGGTTACCTTTGCAGTATGGTCAAATTTGAACGCTTCCGGTTATCCAATGGATTAAAGGTTTTGGTTCATCCAGACACCAGCACACCCATGGCTGTGGTGAATGTCTTGTATGATGTAGGAGCAAGGGATGAGGATGAAAAGCAAACGGGCTTTGCGCACCTCTTTGAACACCTGATGTTCGGTGGTTCTGTAAATATCCCCGACTATGATGAACCCCTGCAGGTAGCAGGAGGTGAAAACAATGCCTATACTACCAACGACCTCACCAATTATTACTGTCAGCTTCCTGCAGACAACCTCGAAACAGCTTTCTGGCTTGAAAGCGACCGCATGCTCAGTCTGGCTTTCAGCAAAAAAAGCCTCGACGTGCAAAGGAAAGTAGTCTGTGAGGAGTTCCGTGAGCACTACATCAACAAGCCTTATGGCGATGTCTGGCATATCATGCGGGAACTTGCCTATACCACCCACCCTTACAGGTGGATGACCATCGGTAAAGAACTGCCCCATATTGAAAATGCACAGCTCGAAGATGTTAAACGTTTTTTCTTCAAGCACTATACCCCTTGCAATGCTATACTGGTGGTGGCAGGTAATGTTACTGTTGAGCATGTTAAAGCACTTGCCGAGAAGTGGTTCGGAGATATTCCAGCCGGAACACCCTATCAACGTAGCTTGCCTCAGGAGCCTGCGCAGACCAGCGAACGCAGGCTGACTGTACACAGAAACGTGCCCATGGATGCCATTTACAAGACCTGGCACATGTGTTCCAGGATGGATGATCGCTATTATGCAGCAGACCTGCTCTCTGATATACTCGGAGGCGGCGCCTCATCCAGGTTATATCAGGCCCTTGTGAAGGAACAACAGCTTTTCAGTGGTATCAACTGCTATCATTTTGGCAGCCTGGATGCAGGACTCTTCACCATTGAAGGACAGCTGGTGCAGGGCGTTGACATCAGGCAGGCAGAGGCAGCCATTGAGGCTGAACTCGACAAATTGCGTAACCAGCCAGTTGATGAACGCGAATTGCAGAAAGTACAGAACAAGACAGAAAGTGTGATGGCTTTTGAAGACATGAGTGTCATGAACCGTGCCGGCAGCCTGGCTTTCTATGAATTGCTTGGAGATGGAGAACTCATGAACACGGAGTTTGATAAATACAGGGCAGTTACTGCAGATCAGATTCATCAGCTTGCACAGGACATGCTTCAATCCGCTAACTCCAACACCCTCTGGTATCTTTCAGAACCCGGAGCTACAACAACATAAACTATTCCATGCCAGACAGAAAAAGTGCACCCCAGATAAAGGACGCCGTTGACTATGCCATTCAGCTGAAGCATCCGGAAATACTGCAGCTCAAGAATAAGACAGACCTCTACAAGGTTCAGGCCGGCACAGAAGAAGTGGTTCAGATTGAGTGGGTCTTCAAGGCCGGAAACTGGTATGAGCAGCAGAATAATGTGGCAGCAGCAGCCAATTTCCTGATCAAGAACGGCACTTCAACCCGTTCAGCTTATGATATCAATGAGTACGTTGATTTTTACGGAGCATACCTCAACCGCAGCTGTTACAATGAAACGGCTGTGGTTACCCTTCACTGCCTCACCAGGCAGCTTCACAGCCTGCTTCCGCTGGTACAGGAAATCTTTACTGATGCCGTATTACCGGAGGAAGAACTCCATATTTTCAGGCAGAACATGAAGCAGAAGCTGGCAGTAAACCTGAAGAAATGTGATTTCGTGGCGGGCAGAAAGATTGATGCATTGCTTTTTGGAGACAAACATCCCTATGGCATTTACAGTGAGATGCCAGACTATGATGCACTAGAAATAGAGACATTGCGCAGGTTCTACGCACAGTATTATCAGCATGGTCACTGTACCATTTTCGCAGCAGGCATCTTTCCGGCAGATTTTGACAGCCTGATGGAAACACATTTCGGCTCCCTTCCCTTCAATCAGTCTGCACCGTCTGAGCCAGCTCACCTGCTCCAGCCCGCAGAACAGAAAAAATGGAATATCCTGAATGATACCGATGGCGTTCAGGGAGCCATCCGCATAGCCCGTCATTTTCCCAACAGACACCATCCTGATTTTCCGGGTGTGCAGGTGCTGAACACGCTTTTTGGAGGCTTCTTTGGCTCCAGGCTCATGAACAATATCCGAGAAGACAAGGGCTATACCTATGGCATCTACAGCTACCTGCAGAACCATATCCATGGTGGTGCCTGGATCATCAGCACCGAAGCTGGCCGTGAGGTTTGTGAGGCTACGGTTAAGGAAGTATATTACGAGATGCAGCAGCTCCGCGATGGTGATATTGATGCGGAAGAATTGCTCCTGGTAAAGAACTACCTGATTGGCACTTTGCTTGGAGACCTGGATGGTCCATTCCACATCATCGGAAGGTGGAAGAACCTTGTTCTGAACGGACTGGATATCAGTTTTTTCAACCATTCTGTTGACACCATCAAAAACATTCAGGCAGAAGAATTGAGAGTGCTGGCCAACCGTTACCTGAACCCTGATGATTTTTATGAGCTTACAGTAATCTGACCTTCTTCCACCAGATCTGTCAACCTGCTGCAATTTTTTCTTTTGATGCTAATGTTGTAAATTATCATTCAAACAACACAACATGCAGAGAAGGGGATTTCTTATGACAACCGGTATAGCAGCGGCAGGCATGTATGCAGGCAGAACAAATGCCATAGCAGGGCCCTTTGCACCTGAAGAATTGCGCCATAACATTCCGGCAGACAAAAAGCTTGACCCCCAGTGGGTGAAATCGCTCTACCGCCGCGGGTTTCCCACACGTTACCTCAAGAGCAGGAATGAGCTGAGGTACATTGGCATGCCTGTGGGGGGCTTACAAACCGGTACCCTTTACCTGGGAGGCGACGGCAGGTTGTGGCTTTGGGATATCTTCAACGATAATCGGGAGGGCATCAATCCCAGTACAATCGAATGGGCTTCAGATCTGCACGTGGGCAAGAAGGTGCGGTCGAGAGACGGATCAGCCTACGTTGCCCCGGCACAGGATATCCGTCCTGTTGAACAGGGTTTTGCCTTCCGGATACATACAGGAGGAACAACCCAGATCAGGAAGATGGAAGCCGGCGATTGGGATGATATCATTTTTGAGGCAACCTATCCACGCGCAACCATAACCTATATTGACCGGCAACTGGGTGTTGACATCAGGGCAGAAGTCTTTTCACCTTTCATTCCCCTTGATGAAAAAAACTCATCGCTCCCCTGTACCATTTATTCATTTACTGTTGTCAATAAAACAGGTAAGGAAATGCAGGTTGACATTGCCGGATGGCTCGGTAACAAGTTCCCTGAAAAAGGCAGCATGATTCTTTCTGCAATGTCTGATAAAGCCACGCATCAGTCAACCTTTCGCCTGCCGGTTGATGAAGCCGGTTTTCAGACCTTTGAACCGGGAAATGCGTTTCATTCCGGCAAAACAGAAAGCATCGGAGCTGTGGCTGAAACCATGCTGCTGCAGGCAAAAGAGCAGAAACAATCCCATTTCACCATAGCCTGGTTTTATCCCGATTTGAAACTGCATCCTTCCATTCAGGATGGTGGCAGGAATTACAGCAACTGGTTTGCTTCTTCGGCTGATGTGGTGAAGTATGTCTGGCAAAACTTCAGTTACCTCTCTGAAACAACTGCCTTGTGGTCTAAAACCTGGCAGGATTCCACGCTTCCGCATTGGTTCCTGGAACGCACATTCCTGAATATTTCCACCCTGGCCACTACCACAACGCACCGGTTGAAGTCGGGCCGCTTCTATGCCTGGGAAGGTGTGGGTTGCTGCGAGGGCACCTGCATGCATGTCTGGCAATATGCCCAGGCCATGGCACGGGTTTTTCCATCCATTGAAAAGGATACCCGGGAGCGTGTTGATCTCGGATTGTCTTTGCAGCCCGATGGTATGATCTGGTACCGCGGAGAAGTGGTGAAAGGTCCGGCTATAGACGGACAGGCAGGCACTATCCTCCGTTTTTACCGGGAGCACCAGATGTGCGCTGATGATACCTTCCTCCGCCAAAACTGGGAGAAGATAAAGCGGGCAACCCTGTGGGTA
>CANHUF010000145.1 GCA_947463715.1 Sphingobacteriales bacterium | reverse complement strand
CATTGAAGCAACCAGAAGAATCCTGCCCATGGGATACTGGAAAGGCAGCGGCTTTGCAGTGATGCTTGATTTATTATCGGCACTGTTTTCAGGCGGACTTACCACTTCTGGTGTAGACAGGAAAAACCTGGGCAGTTGTGGCAGCTGTTGCCAGGTTTTTATAGCCATCGATCCACTTAAAATCAACGATCAGGCTTTCGTAGACAATGCCCTGTCAGAAACCATTCAACAACTCAGAGACTCCGTGCCAGCAGCAGAAAACGGAAAAATCAATTACCCCGGTGAACGTTCTATTCAAACCCGTGAAGAGAATATGCGCCTGGGTATACCTGTTGATGATGGCGTTTGGGCAAAGGTTAAAGAGCTGGCGGGTATATAAATTATTTTTATGATTATCCCTAATCCCATTAAGCCAGGAGATACCATTGGCATCGTTTGTCCGGCTGGCTTCATGCCCGCTGAGAAGGCCCGGCGCTGCATCCAAACCTTAAAGAAATGGGGCTATCATGTGCTCGAAGGGAAAACATTAGGAGGCAGTTCGAAAAATTATTTTTCAGGCACAGACGAGGAACGATTGCAAGACTTGCAACTGATGCTGGACAATCCTGATGTCAAGGCCATCATCTGTGGCAGAGGCGGATATGGAACCACCAGGATACTTGACCAGATCAACTGGAATGTATTCGAAAAAAATCCGAAATGGATTGTGGGATTCAGCGACCTGACCATCCTCCATGGCTTCATGCATGAGCAACTGCAGATTGCCAGTATTCATGGACCAATGGCAGGGGCTTTCAATCAGGATGAAGGAATAAACAGGTATACCTTATCCCTCAAACATGTACTTGAAGGGTCGTCGGCCTGCTATACTTCAGCACCTCATATTTTTGACACTCCGGGAATAGCAAATGCTCAGCTTATTGGCGGTAACCTTTGCCTCATGGCCCATGCTCTTGGCAGCAATGCCGCCTACCAGACAGCAGGAAAAATTCTTTTTTTAGAAGATGTTGGAGAGCAGCTTTATAACATAGACAGGATGATGCTTCAGTTGAAGCGGGCAGGACTTTTCAACAATCTCAAAGGATTGATTATCGGTGGTTTCACTGATAACAGGGATACAGACAGGCCTTTTGGGAAAAACGCCTATGAAATCATCCGGGAACATGTAGATGAATACAATTATCCAAAGTGCTTTGACTTTCCGGTAAGCCATGAAAAGAAAAATCTGGCACTCGCCATAGGGGCAGTCTACAAATTGAAAATAGACGCGCTTGGCACTGAGTTATCCAATTAGATGCTTTACTGCCGACTGAATGGTTGGATAAATAAACGTAAACCCTGTATTCTGGATTTTCTCAGAACTTACGGTAGTACTTTTCAATACTTCAATGCTCATTTCGCCCAGCATTAGTTTGAGTACAAATGATGGCACTTTTAATGGAATGGACAATGACCCATTCATGGCTTTGGCAACACCCAGCGTAAGCTCTTTGTTGGTGCATGGCTCAGGCGCTGCAAGATTATACACACCGTGCATTTCAGGGGTTTCGATGGCATGAATAAAAGCCCTGCAGAGATCATCGATATGAATCCAGCTAACTACCTGGTTACCTGAACCCAGAATTGCAGCCATGCCGAATCGGGCCGGACGCTTGAATTCAGCCAAAGCTCCACCTTCATTGCTCAAGGCTATACCCAAACGAAGCTTAACGAGACGTTTTCCGGATGCCTGCACCTGGTCAATGCTTTCCTCCCAGGCCTGACAAGTCTGCCCAAGAAAATCATCTGCAGCGGGCATCTCCTCGGTAAAGACAGTACCATTGTCTGGACCGTACCAACCTATAGCCGAAGCAGAGACAACTGATTTTACTTTATTGGGATGGGTATTCAAACATTTGAACAACAATTCACTGGATTTGGTCCGGCTGAGCCGTATTTCTTCCTTGCGTTTTTTTGTCCACCGCTTCTTGGCAACCCCTTCTCCAGCCAGGTGCACGATATGATCAGCCTGTGCGATAGCCTGAGGATCAATCATCATGGTATCGGTATTCCACTTGGCGTAATAAATCCTTCCACTTGGTCTGAAGCTATTTTGTTGTGATGTTGTTTTGTATGCTGTGGCTGTTTCGATGGGGTTTCTGGATAAGATAATGACATCATATCCCTGTTGAAGCAGGTGTCTGCTGAGTGCTGTACCAATCATCCCTGTACCGCCGGTAATCAAAACAGTAGGCATAAAAAAGAATTTGTGCAAAATTACGTTAACATAGGAGAACGATTGCAACGAAATCATAAAAAAGCCCCGGGTAGAAACCCAGGGCCGATTGGTACGGTTACATGTTGGTTTTTCATATAGGAACTTCAAGTGTATTTCCCGGAGGACTTACACCAATCAATCGGGTTTTTTGCCGTCTAAAAAAGTATTGATGGTACTGATTTGTATGCCATTGTCTTCATCGGTTCCAACAGCATAACTGCTGTAAAATTTTTCTACCGAAGCAAGCGTTGAACCCTGAAGCTGAAGGTTATGGCGCACGTATGCCGGAACCTGTTCGTATTCATTGTGGGGATCAGTAGCATTGAAATTGAAGGAAAGATTCCTCAATTTATACAAACGCTCAGCGGCCTTGGCCTTATGAGCTTCAGCCTCATCAGAAGCCATTTGCCTTTGATACTGGCTGGGATCAACTGGAGGAATTTCGTCGCGGACTGGCATTGCCGGGCGCTCATTGTGAAAAACCAGTTCAAATGAGTCCTCGCTAACCGGAGCAATATTGTTAACTGAAGTATGCAATTCAGGGGCTTTCGGCTGTTCCGGTTCAACAACGGGTGAAGGTTTCTCCGGAGCACTCTCTGCATTCGCATAGATTACAGATGGCTTGGTGAGGAATCCTGATGAAGGCGTTGACTTGCGTATTTCGTTTGATGGAACCGATACTGATTCGGATTTGATTTCTGAGGTTTTAACTACCTGCGTAGGTTTAGACTCCATGCTCAACCCCAGTTCAAAAACAATAGGTGTCTCATCACTGCTCAATTCCACTTCAACAATCGGCGTTGCTTGCAAAGCCGGTACTTCATCTTCAATTGCCTCTGACTTCGTTTCAACAACAGTTTTTACAGGAGATGCCATTTCAAGTGTCAGCATGATCCTGTCATCCTTAACTTGCTCACGTGGTGACTGTCCGATGGCAACGGCTGATGATTGCTGTTCGAAACCAGTTGCAATGATAGTTATGCTGATATCTTCACCCAAACTCTCGTCATAACCCAATCCGAGAATGATGTCTGTATCCTCGCCTGCCTGAGCAATTAGGAACTGCTGAATTGTTTCAACTTCGTCCATGGTAAATTCAGTGATACCCGCCTTTGAATTGATGTTAATCAGAATCCATTGTGCGCCACGGATATCATTGTCATTCAGAAGCGGAGAATTTAGCGCTTGCTCAATGGCAAGCTGCGCGCGATTCTGGCCTTTTGCCCTGGCACTTCCCAATATAGCTACGCCACCATTGCGCATAACAGTGCAGACGTCAGCAAAATCAACGTTGATTTGTCCGGTTGTGTTGATGACATCCGTAATACATTTGGCTGCAGTTGCCAGCACATTATCTGCTGTAGAAAGCGCCGCACTCATGGTGAGATTACCGAACTGATGTCTGAGTTTATCGTTACTGATAACAAGAAGTGTATCTACGCAAGACTTCAGTTGTTCAATGCCATCAGTGGCGTATAATGCCCGCTTTTTGCCTTCATAGGAAAAAGGAGTGGTCACAATACCAACTGTTAGTATCCCCATATCACGACAGATCTGGGCTATGATAGGCGCACCACCTGTGCCGGTGCCACCACCCATTCCTGCAGTTACGAAAGCCATCTTCGTGTTGACTTCCAGAATTTTCCTGATTTCATTCAGACTCTCTTCGGTTGCCTGTCTTCCTATTTCAGGATTTGCACCTGCACCTAAACCCTGTGTAAGCGAAGGACCAAGCTGAATCTTGTTGGGCACCCTGCTCGACGCAAGAGCCTGAGCATCTGTGTTACATACAATAAAGTCAACACCACCGATATCTAGGCTATGCATATAGTTAACTGCATTGCTGCCACCGCCACCTACACCAATCACTTTGATTATGGAAGATTGTTCTTTTGGAAGATCGAATTGTATCATGTTGCAGAAATTTTGAATATGATGGGTTGTATTTTAAAGGTTAATTTGATTTTCAGAGTTGCTTATCCCCTTCTTCCTTGAAGAGATCTATCAAGCCATGTTTTATGCTGTTCATGAATTCGTTGATCGTCCTGCCACGTCTCCCATTGACAGCTTTGAAATCTTCTTCAGCAGGCTCCGGTAATTCAGATTCACGTTCAATTGGACTTACAGGTTTAACCTGAATACGGTTCTTGTCAGGATCCAGCCTTATCTGATTATTTTCATAAACACTGTATCCCTTGAGGATAAGACCAATACAGGTTGCATACATTGGTTTCTCCAGGTCAAGAAGGTGATTAGCAGCGAGGTGCTCATTGGGATATCCAATGCGGGCATTGAGTCCTGTTGCATATTCCGTTAGCTGAATCAGGTGTTTTAATTGTGAACCACCGCCTGTGAGTACGATTCCGCCATTAAGCATTTTGTTATCCAGTCCAACTTGCTTGAGATGGAAAGTAACAAAAGCAAGAATCTCACTCATCCTAGCCTGAATGATGGCAGACAAATTTTTCACACTGATTTCCCGTGAAGGCAAGCCACGCAATCCCGGAATTTTTATGAAGGCATTGGTCTGTGCTTCTTCCGGAACTGCGCTTCCGAACTGGATCTTCATTTGTTCAGCCTGACTCCGCAACACCCCGAGTCCGGTTTTTATGTCATTGGTTATATTCTCTCCACCAAATGGAATTACTGCAGTATGCTTCAGTATGCCTTCATAGAAAACGGCAAGATCAGTTGTTCCGCCACCGATATCGAGAATAGCGATTCCAGCCTCAATATCTTCCTCACTCATTACAGCAGCTGAAGAAGCCAATGGCTGCAACATCAGGTCTTTTACCTTCAAACCAGCCATTTCAACACTCCTATTGATATTGCGAATTGCATTGCGATCACCAGTAATGATGTGAAAATTAGCCCCTACCTTAACCCCTGTATAACCAATAGGATCGGCAATATTGTGGTAATTATCCACTGTATACTCCTGAGGAATCACATCGATAATCTGATCACCAGCGGGGATGTATGTTTTATACTGATCTGCTATCAGCTGATCAATTTCAAACTGCCTGATGACATCATCGGTTGAGCGCCTTACAATATCTCCCCTTGTCTGAAGGCTTTTGATGTGATGACCTGCAATTCCCACATAGACTTCATTGATTTCAAGTCCGGGATTGGAATCATAACAATTTTTCAGTGCTGTTTCTATCGCCCTGATTGTCTGATCAATATTGAGCACCATGCCATTTTGCACACCACTGCTGGAAGCGCTTCCGAATCCCAGAATCTCGAGTTTGCCAAATTCATTTTTTCTGCCGGCTATGGCTGCAATTTTTGTAGTGCCTATGTCAAGACCTACGATGATGGGTTGCTCATTATTCATAACAATTGGTTTTCTGGTATTATTATCTTTCATTGAATTACTGAATCTTTATTGGTGGTATCGGTTATCATTTGTAAGCCTGAACTTTTCCTGCAGATTACCTGATCTTTAAATTGAAGATCAATCTGCCTGTACTTGCCCCATGATTGATCATGTGCAAATTTCTCATACGTCAGCTTAAGTTTAGGAAGCAGATTATCCCAGTCTCCTCTTTTGCCAAGCAATACCGTTTCATCACCAAGCTGCATGGATAACTCAAAACTTCCGTCATATTGAATATGCACTGTTTCAACCTGTGCCATCCAGAATTCATCAGCCATGATGTAGTTTGACAAACCTACAATTCGTGCCATCGTTGCTGAATCGGAAGCATTCAGTGGTCTTTTCAAAAGCGTGAAATTGGTAAAAACAGGTAGCTGCAATACATCCGTAGTTTTCAATGGCAATGTCGTGTAATGTGCATCAAGATATACCGATGCACCGTCTGGCAAAAACAACCTGGCTATAGGTGTTCTTTGAGAAACTTTGATATGCATTACCCGGTGATGATCAAAAAATACATCTGCATCAGCTACCCATGGATTTTTTTCAATTTGTTGTTCCAGCTCAAACAGGTTAAAATCAGGTATTTTTTTACCAACAGGCTGAATGCCTGACCTCGCAGGCCAAAGTGACGCTGTAATTTCATCTGCAGTAACCATTTTCAGGTTGCTTTTGCCATCAATGGTAATTTCAACACGGGCACAGGTAACTGAATTTTCAGTATTCACAGCACTCACCAGCAATACTAAAACACCTGAGCATAAGGATCCCCACAACAGCCAGGTAAATATTTTCAATATGTTTTCTTTTTTCAACATGCTTTGCTGATCAGGATTTTTCTAATAGGTTCAACCAATGTATCAATATTACCCGCACCTGCTGTAATAATCAATTCAGGAGTTTTATCAGAAATCCATTCAGGGATTTCTTCAAGACTACATAAACTCACTTTTGATTTCATTTG
>CANHUF010000144.1 GCA_947463715.1 Sphingobacteriales bacterium | reverse complement strand
TTTAAGTTTCTGAACAAGCAAAATCATGAATCTGCCCCAACGCCTGCAATCATGTGGAAAAATGCGATACCCATGACTTTTCTTGCTGCGGTAGGATTTGTATTTATGGCATTCATCTGGAAAGGCACCGGACTTAACATGGATCCATTACCGTTTATTTTCATTTTCCTTTCGGTCATTACCCTGCCTCATCTTGACGTCATGGATAAGTTAATCAATAACAAAGACAACCGTTAAAAGACGTCCTGAATATTAGTTGCGGAACGTTAACTTTACCGAATGGATGCTGTAATTACCATCAGGGAAATTATCCCCGCAGACAATTTTGAAATTGCTTCCATTATTCGTTCATGCCTTGCAGAATTTGGAGCAAACAAACCCGGCACAGTTTATTTTGACCCCACAACTGACCATCTTTTTGAATTATTCCGTGAACCAGGTTCTATCTATTTTATTGCAGCTGAAGAAAACAGACTTTTGGGTGGTGGCGGTATTTTCCCAAGCCAGGGATTGCCAGCAGGCACATGTGAACTTGTAAAACTATATCTCCTGCCCGACTCCAGAGGTATGGGCCTTGGAGCAGCATTGATGAAAAGATGCATATCGGCAGCAAGGGAGATGGGATATAAATCAATTTACCTCGAATCCATGCCGGAATTAAATAAGGCAGTCGGACTTTATGAACAGTTTGGCTTTACCAATCTTGATGCCCCGCTCGGTAATACAGGACATTTCGGCTGTGACATCTGGATGATGAAATCACTCTGAAAACAATACTTTCTTCACTTCATAAACAGGGCTAAACAGATACAAACGTTTCGTAGACAACTCCAGTGCCTTGAATCGCTTGCGTTGCTGACCTTCCATCCTGAAAACCCTTCCCTTTGTGATCTCAAATAGTTCCCCGGGTTGTAGCTCCTCTACCAGACAATGGCCATCCTTTACCGGGTCATAATTCCTCAGCACACGCATCAGTCCTGTATCTGCGCAGGAGCTTGCAGCAGGACTTTTTAAAGATTTCTGCAATTGTTGACCAATATCTTGAGGGAAAAAACCCGACTGTAAAAACTGCTTGAGCAGTAACGCAAATTCCATTTGCCATTCCCGACCATGTGCAGATACCCTGTGTCCAAATTTGATAAATGTTATCAGATGTGCCAATTCATGTAACAAAGTGATGAGGAAGGCATAAGGGTTCAGGTTTCCATTAACGGAAATCCTATGGGCTTTTCCTGCAACTGCATTGCGGTAGTCTCCCAGCACTGAAGCCCTGTTTCGGGTGATTGTCAGATGCACCTTATATTGCACAAGGAAAGGTTCAACCATGGGAAAAGCCCCTTGGGGAAGGAAGTCTGCCAGTGAACCCAGTGGTGACTCTTTTTTAGACATGCTTAATCTTTGCTGATCAAAGCTAGTAATCCTCTTACTTCCAGAAATGTATACAGGAGATAAAGAAAAAGAGTTGAAAATATGGCAGGCGTATTCATGGCTGCACCTTTCAGCTTGGCATAAGCAACCACAAGCAATCCTGAAATAACCAGCTTGATCAGGAATGAACTATACACAGAGGAGAGAAAACCTGAGGTGGTTCTGGCTTTCATTCCACGAAGCAACATCCAGAAAGACAAAACCGTGATTGCGCAAACAAAAAGATTACCAACAAGGAAGACATCTGAGTCTATCCCAATTGTAGCAAGATTGGTATAAAAGGTTATACCCAGCAAATTAACTGCTACAAAAAGAATTATAATCGGCCTCAACGCTTTACTTAAAGTCATGGCTTCTTTTTATTGGTTTCAATAATGATTTTAATCAGTGTACCAAGAATGACCAGGAGTGGTAAAATCCAAATAAGCAAAGGCTTTTTGAAACCCACCCAACTGTCTATTTTCATGCCCGCAAATAAAGCTATCAACATGGTTAAAAACAGCTGGGCTCCTAAACCAGCATATTTCGATAGGCTATTTTTGGAATCAGACATATCAATCAGTGGACTCTTCCAGCTCAGGAAGAGAAATAATAGCAGTGTCAAGTATCAACTCCGCTTTACCGGACAATACATTTCTGACATTTTCCCAATAAGCTTCCCTGTGTTGCATCATTTGCTCCATTTCATCAGCCCGAAGCTTCAGCCTTGTCAACTCCCTACGCTCTGCCTGATTGCCATACCCCGGTATGTAATATTTCAATGGCGTAAAAACAATCAGCGCTGTTGTCAATCCCACCAATAAAACAAAAAGAAAACAGGATACAATATATACAGCGAGCCTGGTCAGCTTGAAAGTCACCACTTCCTCATAAGTATGGTCGTTCATGATAACCAGACGATACCTGTTAGTGAGACGCTTAAACCTGCTTTGTTTGATGTTGGCTTCCGACATATTTATTTAAATTGCAAAACCGGGGTTAAAGTTACAGTTAAATCAGGAATCTGACCCATTTAAAATCAAAGGATAAGCCGTAGTTTTACAATACTTGAACAACCACTCACCATATAAGCTTCACATACTAGGAAGATGGGGGCTCATTGTACTTTTTTTCTTACAGGCAGTCAATACCAGTGCACAGGTCAATCCCACCTATGACCTTAAGAAACCAAAGGCCTTTGAGAACAGAAAGCTTGCTTCTGAACTTACTCCGGAAAAGAAAATAAATCCGTTTAAAAGAGCAAAGCAAAACATTGTTACGCACTACAATTTTCATTTCAATGCCAGTAATAAGCTCGAAAAGGTTATCAGAAATGCCCAAACGGCCCACCAGGACACTTTTACACAACTGTTAACGGTTTTCAATTTTAGCTTAGACAACACTGCCCAGCAACAAATGGAACTGGATTCAGTGATTCTAAAGTGTAACAATGGTATCCTGTTACATGACCTGAGAAATGACTGGGTAGATGACCTGTATCTGCTCATGGGTAAATCCTATTTCTATCAAAAGAAGTTTGATTCCGCATATGATGTATTTCAATACATCAACTATAATTTCCAGCCCAGAGAAAAAGACGAAGCAGGCATGGAGAAGTCCATTGGCTCAAACCTGAATAACAGTGGCAACGTTTACACCGTTTCTTCCAAAGAAAAAAAAATCAGTCCACACCAATCCGTGAGAAATGATGCATTACTCTGGATTGCCAGAACACTGCTGGAACAGGGGCAGACTGATGAAGCAAGGGGCATGCTTGAAACCCTTTCCAGGGATAAGCTTTTCCCCGGCAGGCTTTACCATGAATTGTCAGAAACCAGGGGCGACTGGTTTTACAGGATTAAGCAATATGACTCAGCGGCATTTTATTTGAAAAAATCGATTTCAGGTCTTGACAATAACGGAGATAAATCCAGAAGATATTACCTGATTGCTCAGCTCCTCGTTCTGGCAGGCCAAAACGAAGCAGCGGATTCTTCTTTTGAAAAAGCTGTATCCCTGACTACCAATCCGGTTATGGATGCTTATGCCAAGATTAGTCAGATTGGACTGGCATCAGCAGGTAAAGATAAAGAGACACGCCTCAGTGAAAATATTGATGCCTTGATGGCAATGGCAAAAAAAGAAAAGTATACTGCTTACCGCGGCATTATTTATGCCGCTGCAGCGGAAATGGAAAAAAGCCGAAACCGAAACCCTGAAGCCATAAGTTTACTCATTAAAAGCAATGAAGCTCTTATCAATGATGTCAATGCCAAAAATACCAACAGCATAGCAATTGCAGAATTGGCATTTGAGTCAAAAGATTATCCACTGGCCAAACGATATTTTGACAGCTCAAATATTGCAGGCCATGCCAGGGAAAAACAAATGAATATCAAGAAATCTGTTGTAACTGATCTGGTTAAATTCCTGAACGAAGTTGCGCATGAAGACAGTTTGCAAAAGATTGCAGGACTCCCTGAACGTGAAAGAAATTTACTCCTTGCTGAATTGCTAAAGAAAATAGAAAAGGAGAAATCCGGACTGCTTCCTGAAAGAAAAAATATCGGACAGGCAGGACAAAGGACAAGGTTTCAGGAAGACCTCACGGGGTCGCTTTTCCCTACAGGGCAACAAAAGGGCGAATGGTATTTCAATAATGCTTCACTGAAGGCCCAGGGTACGCAGGCTTTTCAGTTGAAATGGGGAAACAGGCCTAATGAAGATAATTGGAGAAGAAGTGGATCTGGTGCAGCTACAGCCAGACCCATTGCATCCAGATCTAGAATAGTTCAGCAAGAGGCTGTAGAGGAAGACGATACGCCATCAGTTGAGAAACTCGCAAAAGACCTTCCTTTAACAGCTAAAAGCCTCCAGGAGTCAAATGCCAGAAAAGCAAATGCAGCAAGACAATTAGCCCTCATCTATAAAAATAAGCTGGGTGATTGTGCGTCATCTGTACAATGGCATGAAACCCTGCTTCAATCCAACAGCAATCATCCGGAACTTGAACTTGTGCTCTTTGACCTTGCCATTTGCTGCAAGGAAGCCGGACTTGGCGAAAAGGGTAAACGTTATACAGCTCAGCTTGAACAGGTAAACCCATCAGGAGAACTTCTGCAGAAATTGCGCAACCCTGAATTGTCTGCCAAAAAGATTAATGAAAAATCTTCTGCGGCAACAGAAACCTACCAAAAAATTTATGACCAGTTTCTGGCTGGTGATTTCACTGCCGCGGTTGCAGCGAAAAAATATGCCGACTCAGTTTACGGGCAAACTGCATGGACGCCTCAACTGATGTATATAGAAGCAGTATACTATGTCAAATCAAGAGAAGACAGTATTGCGATTACTACTTTGAAAATGATCAGCCAGCTCTTCCCGTCATCACCACTGGCACCAAAAGCTGTTCAGCTTGCTGATGTAGTAAGAAGACGAAATGAAATTGAAAAAGAGCTTACAAGCATGAAAGTTGTGAGGGTAAAAGAGGACACTACAAGCTTAGCCGATAACAGCACTTTACTTAAAAAAATTGAACAGCCCGAAAAAACAGTAAAACCCGTTGAACCGCCTGTCAATAATCAGGTAGCAGCAATTAGCTCCCCAGCAAAAGATAGTTCAAAATTAAAACTGCCTGCACCTGCAGTGCTCCCTGTACCTGTTCAAAATGAACTGTATACATTTAATGCCAATGCCCCACATGCAGTAATCATGCTCATGAATAATGTAGACATAGTTTACATCAATGAAGCAAAGCGGGCACTCACCCGCTATCACAACATTAAATATCCGGAAAAGGAGTTTACTGTAAATAATGACAAGATTGGCAATACGCCCTTTATCATCGTAAGTTTCTTCCAGAATGCTGCAGAAGCTGTTAGTTATTACGACCAGACGGCACCTTTAGCTTCCAAGGAAATTTTCCCATGGCTCCCGTCAGATAAATACAAACTTTATATTCTTTCCCCGGATCATCTCAAAACCATGATGGGAGAAGAAAAAACAGACAACTTCATCAAATTCATCAAGACACAGTTTCCTGGAAAATTTTAAGGATTCCTTTTCATGAAAGACATGTCTTTTGATTAGTTTTACCTCATGTCAGGTAAAGCAACTAAGCCGCAGGCAATAAGCAAGTCAGTCCGCACATTCTGGAAAATTTTTCTCTATGGATGGGGTGCGTTTTTTTTATTGATTGTCTTGATCTATTTGGGAGTTTTTGGAAAATTACCCTCCATTGACGAACTGGAAAATCCTTCCATGATGTCTTCCTCGGAGATCTATGCCGATGACGGAACCCTGATGGGAAAATATTACCAGAAAGATAGAATCAATGTCAAGTACCAGGATATTTCCCCCAATGTCATCAATGCATTGATTGCAACGGAAGATGAACGTTTTTATGACCATTCTGGCATAGACATCAAAAGTCTTGTCCGAGCAATTGTATTTTTAGGTCGAGAAGGCGGAGCCAGCACAATCACGCAACAAACAGCAAAGGCACTACTTGGTCAGGAAAGTCGTAAAAGTGTTGGCAGGGTTATAGAAAAGTTCAAGGAATGGATAGTAGCCATCAAACTGGAAAGGAACCTCACAAAAGAAGAAATAGTTACCCTTTACCTGAATATGGTTACATACGGAGATGAGATATATGGTATCCGCAATGCTGCAAAAACCTACTTCCAGAAAGAACCCGGACAGCTTGAAATTGAAGAAGCCGCAGTACTGGTAGGTTTACTCAAGGGAAGCACCCGCTATAATCCACGCCGCAATCCAAAATATTCAATGGCCAGAAGGAATATTGTGATTGATCAGATGGTTAGGAATAACTACCTCGACAAAGAAGCATCCAGGGCATTAAAAATTGCACCAATCAAACTTAAATATCTCAGGCTTGACGAGAATTCAGGCATTTCACCTTACCTGCGGGAAATTTTAAGAGATGAAATCAAGGCCTGGTGCAAGGAACATGAAAATCCCAAAACCGGAGAACCTTACGATATCTATAAAGATGGCTTAAAAATATTTACAACAATCAATCCGCGAATGCAGGAATATGCGGAAATAGCTGTTTACCGGCACATGCAAAACCTGCAGAAAGTATTTCACAGTCAGCCCAACATCAAAAATGGATCTGTCTGGAAATCCAAAGAAGGTAAAACTGTACTCGAAAATGCCATTAAGCAATCAGAACGCTGGCGAAACCTGAAAGAAGACGGATTAACGGAAGATGAAATAATGGCGTCTTTCAGTAAGCCTGTCAAC
>CANHUF010000143.1 GCA_947463715.1 Sphingobacteriales bacterium | reverse complement strand
TCAAGATAAGTATAGGTTAAATAGGGAAACCGTGATCCGTCTTTCACGAAAAGAGGAGAAGTTCCTTTATATCCTGCAGGAAGAAGATTGGGCAAGGATGAATAATTAAATCCTGAATACCTAATCATATCTAATAAAGCAATAGGGCCATCCTGTGCAAAAAAATCTAGCTTGTAGGTACTTATAAATATTTCATTGTAAAGACCTGCTACAAAATTCCCCACATCATATCCTGCTTGAATTCCGCATCCGGTAGCTCCTACCTGTTCCCATCTTGTACCATTGAATGATGCCAATCTGTATGCTGATGCAGCCTGGTCCCATGCTAAAGCATAAGGCTTTCCTGAAGGATCGAATTCTAAGAAAATAGATCCACTTTGAGTTTCAATATTACTAGGGAATACACCATTCAGATTGTTTCCACCTACAAAAACCCAGTCTGTACCAACTAATTTTAATACAATGTACTGAGCATAATTTACTGTTAAGATATAAGGGGTTCCATCTGGGCTGATTGTCAAATCAAAAAATTTAGCATCAGATGTATTACCTACCTCAGAACCCATTTTAGTCCAAACATTTATCGGAAAAATTGCGTTCTCATCAATGTAAGTACTATCATATCGATATACCTCAATAAATGAATTAGAATTATTAACAAGTGCAACATACAAATTTCCCAAACTATCTGTGGACAAGCGACTGTTATCATATTGAGGAATAATAGTACCAAATGGAGGAATTGAATTTGGATCAACAGTAGGATTACCCAATCTACCCCAAGCTCCATAAGTACTATCGTAATACCATACTTCATTGTCTACATTTATGCAGTATGAAATGCCTTTAATTGAAGTAACCGCATCAAGCACATTATTGGGATTTGCTGGGAAGCCTCCGGCACCACCACTACCAGGTAGATTTTGCCAGGTCGGATTTTTTTTCCATTGATAACTGGCACCTGCAACTGATGAGAAAGAGAGTTTTGATCCCTTTTTTAGGTTGTGATCACCCCCTGGGGAAATAGAAAACTGGTTAATTTGGGCATTTAGAGAACTAATAATCAAAAAAGAGAAAATCAAGAAAAACAAATGTTTCATTTAGCTGAAATTAGAATGTAAACAATAATAAACAGCACTACTTATACTATCCCGGAAAGATGAATAGCAAAGCAAGAAAAACTGGTATTGGAAAACCAAAGGATATTGAACAGACAAAATCAGTACAATCTTATATACATATTAGTATAAGAATAACCGACATTCAGTTAATGTCAAAAATATTAACAAACGAAAAGTCGGTGAAATAAAGGGAGTTACATAAAGATGTAAGTCGTGCATGAAAACACTCACATAATCATGTAGGTATGGATTAAAATATACTTGAAATAAATAATAGATAGTTACTTGATATGTAAAAATGTTATAAATTTCATAGACATTAAATAATATAAAATGTGGCTTATAGACATAAATTCTATTACATTAATTTAAAAACAATCATTTCCGAAGTACCTTGAAACCAGACATAAAATGATTTTAAGAATTATCCTTGTGACTTTGTTATTTGTACTTCCTGAAATAACTAAGTCACAAAACTATATTTACGACTATAAACGCATACTGGTAACACCTTTTCTGGCTGATAATGATGTAATTGGTATTGCAGAAGACTCCAACGGATATATTTGGTTGAGTACAATTAACCATATTTATCGGTATGATGGAAACTCAATGGAACAAGTTGAAATACCAAATAAAAAATCAAGTCAAACTAACATTGTTTTTAAGAAAATTGTAATCTATAATGACTGTCTATACATTTTAAGTAATCTGGGAATTTATTCAATAGAAACGACAAAAGGTCTGAAAGAAGAGGCAAAATTAATCACAAGTACTGATGATGAAATTTTAAATCTTGAATCCAAGGAGGGAAAAGGTATTTACTGGATAAATAAAAACAATCAATTATATAACCTAGATAATAAGCAGACAAGATTTATTCAATTGCCTTCAGATGTTATTAATGAGAAATGTAATATAGGATTTGAAGGAGAAAATACTGTTATCTGTACAATTGGTAACAGGATGTTCTTTATCAATAATAAGTCCTTTTTATTAACTGAAAACATAAAACTAAAAGTTAGTAAATGGGTTGTAGGGATTCATTTAATACCAAATGGAATTTTACTAACATCGGAAGATCATAAAACATACATATATAACAAAAACATAAAAAACGTACTTCAAACGGACTTATACGGGAAAGATTTATTTGATATTACTTATTTAAATAAAGACTACATTACTATAAATAATGAAAATCAACTTTATCATCACTATTCAAAGAACGGAGAAATACAAAAACATCTTATTAGTCTTGGCGCAGATAAAGCTGAGCGAATTCATAAAACTTATTTGATTCAAAATAAAATTTTCGCTGCTACTACGAATGGACTGATTGTGGTGAATTTAAAAGAAAATAGTTTTTCTCTAATTCATTCAACATTTGATCAAAAATATAATTCTTTTGATGTGCCCAGAGGAATTATTGAAGATGATAAGTATTATTACCTAACAACATACAACAGAATTATTCGATATGATAAATTTTTGAAAAAGTCGAATATATTTTTAACAAATAATCTGTTAAGTCATGCTGTATTTAAACAAAATGATTCGATTTGGATTGCAACTGATGGAAATGGATTGAGAAATTTTAACCTGACAAGTAAATCGCTCAACAAATACAATTATACTCCGAAGTTAAAATACAATCACCTCATTTGCATTTCAAATTTAGCTCCTGGAATATTTCTTCTTGGCGGTTATGATTATTTACTTGTTTTCGACCAGATCAAAAATGAATACAGAGAGATTAATCTTGATTATAAGAGAAATGATTTTTCTAAACTCATGATTAGTCAGATTATTAAGTTTGATCAACATCACTTTTACCTGGCTACAACATTAGGGGTGCTGTTTGCTAATGACGCTGGTCAAATACTAAAATATTTTGGAACTGAATTAAATGAAAGCAAATCTTTACAAACCCATGCAATTTGGATAGATAAAGATAAATCTGTGTGGGCAGGAACCAGCAATGGATTATTTCATTTTTCAGCAGAAGGTAAAATACTTAGGCATTTAAAGAAAGAGGAAGGACTATCGGGTGATAGAATAGCCTCGTTGATACCAGATAAGAATAATCAACTATGGGTTACCACATTTACTGGTCTTTCCTCTGTAAATCTATCTTCAGGCATAATAAATAATTTTAGAAAAGAGGATGGATTACCTGACAATGAGTTTAACCACGGATCATATCTTCTTACAAAAGAAGGTGATATTATCTTAGGAACAATGAATGGATTTGTACTTTTTAAACCAGAACATTTAATTCAAAATCAAAAGTCACAAACCAAATTGAAAATCAGCAAATTAGAATATGGAAACATCAAAGAACATAAAAGCCTACTGAACTATAAAGATATTAAGTATGATACTTTGAGATTAGGAAAAGGAATTAATTATGTAAAAATACAATTCAATTTATACCCGATCGACATCTTTCAAAAGTCCAATTATGATTATAAAATAGAAGGTGTACACAATGACTGGATCAACATTGGACCATCACCAATACTTCACATTGATAATTTTAAATCAGGTAAGTACATTATACATATTAGGGCCAGAACAGGCATTGGAAGCGAGCAAATTATAACCAAATCCATGCCGATTATTGTAGAAGAGTACTTTTACAATAGCAATGAATTTTTCATTCTGATATTTATTATATTCATCACCTTCCTTATTCTTTACTTTTCGCTTTTAATCAGACGAAATCAAAAAATCATACAAATAAGACAACAGATAGCCCAAGATCTGCATGATGAAGTCGGCTCCTATCTTACAGGAATATCTATGAGCATAGACATGATGCAAAGAAAGAAAGAAAAGGAAAAATTTTATTATGAAACAATTCAAAAACTAGGTAAGAAAGCACTCAAATCCCTTAAGGATTCAATCTGGAGTTTAGACAATGAATCAGACAATGCAGTGCAGCTTTGGGATAGGGTAAAAACACTGGCTGCTGAAACCTATGCACCTTTAGATATCAGCTTCAATTTTAAAGAAATCGATGGATTGGAAAAAATAAATCTTAAAATACTGGAGAAGACTTATCTGTTTTATGCCATAAAAGAATGTATAACAAACAGTATAAAACATGGGAATCGAGAAAAAGTGTCATTCTTCTGGAACAAAAAGAATGATTGCCACTATATTACAATAATCAATAGCTATGATCCTTCAATGAAGAAAGAAGAAAATGGAAATGGACTTTATAATATTGAGAATAGGATGAAAAAAATCAATGCAAGTGTTTCCTTTCATGAAGACGGTCAGTTTTTCACTGTTGAATTTAAGTTAAATTTTTTGTTATGATTAATTTGGGAATTATTGAGGACAATCACGAAATCAAGCAATTGCTTATAGATTTTTTCAGCACTGATAAAGAAATCAATGTCGTTGGTAGTGCTGACTATGTTGAAAAATTCAAGAAAATCGCAACAATTAAACCAGATGTGATTCTATTAGACCTTTCACTTCCATATAAAAATGGAATGGATTGCATTACTGATCTATGTCAACTATATCAAGGTGTATCAATAATCATTCATTCTGTATCTGCAGATTATGAAAGCATCTTCAAATGCCTTTGCAACGGAGCACACAGTTACCTCACGAAAGATGAATCATTAGACAAGATAAGAGAAACAATCATGATTACCTATTCAGGTGGCTCACAGATGAGTGTTCAAATTGCAAGAAAAGTTATTGACCATTTTGGTAAGCAAACTACAAAAGCTATTTCCCATGAAGACCATCGATTAAATAACCGTGAAACTGAAGTAATGAACCATATTATACAAGGCAAGAGTTATAAGATGGTAGCGGATGAACTAGGTATATCCATAAATACCGTAAGGGCACATATTAAATCGATCTATAAAAAATTAAAAATCAACAGCAACATTGAGCTCGCTAATTTTTATATAAAGAGGGCTGGGAAATGATTTAACCGATAAATTTATTTGGACTATACATACCTGCATTATACCATTTACTTTTTGCCTTTCTTATACTTGCAGTCCTCCGGTTTTGATTTGACGTAATAAGACTTGTAATTGGTGGCCTTGGGATCCATACATCCCTCGAGGTCAAGGATTTCAATATTCCTGAATTCAACAGGATGGCTCTCGCTTTGCAAGGAAATGGTGCCACCTGTCAGCATTTGTCCGCTTAGCCCCCACTTCGCTTCCTGTCCGCTTACATTCCCACCGCCAATCTGTGGTTTTTCATAAGACAACACTTCCATGCTGTTGGCGTAATGTTTGATAACAGAATCACCGAGCACCAGCACCTCTGCCCTCACCCACTGGTCGCCATGATAGGTTTCTGATTTGGAGTTAATGCAATGCGGTGTAAACAATTTGCCGTTCATCTCCACGTTGGTTCCGGGAGTACAGAGGTTACAGGTTGTGCGTTTATTTTTTCCATCTCCACCCAGCAATTGCACTTCAATACTTACCGGAAAATCCTGGTCGCGGCCCATGCTCTCCGGTGTTTGTCCGTGCACCATGATCCCGCTGTTGCGCGTAGCCCAACCCGGACCATTAACCGCCTGATCACCCACGAAACGGTATTCCAATCGGATGCGGTAATAATTGAATGGTTTATAGTAAAAGAGGTGTCCGAACCGCTCATCAAATTTCTCGTAGGCATCATATCGAACTACCAGCTTGCCCTCTTCCACACGGAAAGTATTGCCATAATTTTCACCTGCCGGATGGTTCCTGATTTTAGGCTTCCACTTGCTGAGGTCTTTGCCGTTGAACATGGATTCCCAGGCCTCTGTGGCGGCATCCTGTGCCTGTACAAACTGGAATAATGCAGTGAAACACACAAACAAAATGATTCTGATGGCTGACATATCGTTGGTTTAAGGGGTTTGTTGGAGTTCAATTTAGTAAAAAAGGACGAACTTCAAGCCCATGAAAAGGATATGGTTCATTTTAGTCTGCATGACTGCAGGGCAGTTATACGCACAGAAAAAAACAACAGCTCCCAAACCCTATTACCCCGCTGCAGGTAGTTGGGAAAGCAGACCTGCGGGTGCTGTTGGACTGGATAGCCTGAGATTAGCTGAATCCGTGAAATTTGCCGTGGAACATGAAACCACCATGCCCAAAGACCAGGAATTGGCACAGATTTTTAATTTCAGCAAGGAGCCTTTTAGTGATGGTGTGGGACCCTTTGCCACCCGTAAAGCTTCCAGTGGCATCATCATCAAAAATGGATACCTTATCGCCAGCTGGGGAGATGTTGACCACAGCGAGCAAACTCACAGTGTCACCAAAAGTTTTGTATCAACAGTTGTTGGACTGGCTGTTCAGGACAAACTGATCCCGGATATCCACCAGCCGGTTGGCAAACTGGTTCAGCTGATAGAACCCTATGAGCCGGAAACATACCGAAGACCAGAAGACCTCGGTAAACCACATTTTATCAGTCCGTTTAGTTCAACACACAACAGTAAAATCACCTGGGACCACCTGCTGCGGCAGACAAGCGACTGGGAAGGAACACTCTGGAGCAAACCAGACTGGGCAGACCGTCCGGGAGACAAACCACAGGAATGGCTGAACCG
>CANHUF010000142.1 GCA_947463715.1 Sphingobacteriales bacterium | reverse complement strand
CAATTGCCGCCTGGAGCGGTTAAGCCAGCCGACAGTAATTTCCATCCTTCCTCTCTTGTTTTTTTTCAGCCAATACATACTGTAAATCTTGCTGATCCTTCCGCATGGTGGAAATGGATAAGAGGTGCAAATTGGAAACATCCGCAAGGTCCAAATAGTACTATTGAAGGAAAGGAAAATTATCCAGTCGTCCAGGTCTCATGGGAAGACGCGATGGCATATGCTGCATGGGCTGGCAAAAGGTTACCTACAGAAGCAGAATGGGAGTTTGCTGCAAGAGGAGGTAAAGAGAAAAAGCCGTTTAGTTGGGGAGGGGAAGCGATTACTGTCAACTTACCAAAAGCAAATACATGGCAAGGTGAATTCCCCGTGAAGAATACAGGTTGGGATGGCTATTTAGGTGTTGCTCCCGTAAAGTCATTTGAAGCAAATAGTTATGGGTTACATGATATGGCAGGCAATGTTTGGGAGTGGTGCAGTGATTGGTATCAATCGGATTATTATCAATTTCAATCTTCAACAGTTAATAGTAATCCCAAAGGTCCAGTTAAAGGATTTGACCCTGATGAACCCATGGTTCCCAAAAAAGTAGTAAGAGGTGGTTCTTTTTTATGTGATGTTTCTTATTGTTGCAGTTATCGTGTATCTGCAAGGATGAAGACATCGCCTGATACAGGCTTGGAGCATACAGGGTTTAGGTGTGTCAGTTTAAAATAATTTTTCATTTTTATAATCGTATTTTTAACACATAAATATTTAATTATGTCAGAACAGAATTTCAGCAACCACGGAAGAATGCACCCATTGTATCATTATATCACTGCGCCTTTAGTTTTATTGGGCCTGATTGGGAGTTTAGTTAATCTTGCAAAGAGTGATGCGAGTAGTCATTATAGTGCTGCGTTGTTGGTGATTGTGTTTTTGATTTTGTTGTTTTTAGGAGCCATGTTGAGGACGTATTCTTTGAAAGCTCAAGATAGAGCCATCAGGGCTGAAGAGGGTTTGCGTCATTTTATGCTTACTGGTAAGCCATTGGATTCAAGATTACGAACAGGACAAATCGTTGCATTGAGATTTGCGTCTGATGCAGAATTCCCTGCTTTAGCTGCTAAGGCTGCAGAGGAAAATTTATCTGGGAAACAAATCAAGCAAGCAGTTCAAAACTGGAGAGCAGACTTCTACAGGGTTTAATTACAGTTTTCATTTTTGTGTTTTTAATTTTCAGAAATGGATAAACAGTCCCTCGTCAGCAGTAAAAACTGGAAGCAATATTTTGCGGAATTTTTCATGTTGTTTGCAGCAGTCACTTTGGGTTTCTTCGCAGAGAATCTGCGAGAATACCAGGAAGAGAAGAACAGGGAAATCCAGTTTCTACAAAACATTCATTTTGATTTGCTGCGCGATTTAAAAGAGGCGCGAACAGCTATCGATTTCAATATTCAAAAGCAAAAAGTTGGAGATAGTGTTGTAGCGGAACTTGCTTCTGGTGACTATATCAGTAATCCCTCCAATATGTATTTCTATTTAAAGGGACTGCAACTGCGTAAAATGTTTGAGCATTCTTCCAGTGGGTTTGAGCAGTTGAAGAATGCAGGGGGACTGCGTCTTATCGAAGACAAATCGATTATTCAGCAAATACTGTTGATTGAAAACCGGATTGCTGTAGTGTCAAGGTTACAACTCAGTATGGATGAGAATAATTTTGATTACCGACAGAAACTGTCTAGAATAACGGATGCACAGACTGTTCATTTTATGAACAAGAACCAAATTCTTGCAATCACAGCGGATCACCAAAAGAGTTTGAGTAGATTTCCCAGACCAGAGAAACCAAGACCGCTATTGATAGATAGTTACAAAGACATCAATGAAGTGGTTAACCTTGCAATTAATTCAATTAATACCACCAGATATATCAACGTTCATTTAGATTCTTTGATTGGTCAAATGAACAAGCTCGATAAAGAGATAGTCGATAAGTACATGAGCAAGATCGACTAGAGCCTATTGGTTATTGGCAATATATTCCACCAAAAGATCCTTTAATATCTTTCTTTCATCCGCCAAACCATTTGCATTTACGCTTAGGTTACCAACCATACTTTGCAAGTGAACTACATAATTGACTAACGTTCTTACTGTTTTAGGATCCTGACTGATGACTACAGCTACATGTTCTTGTTTTCCTTCCATTCTTTCTTTTGCTAACAAGGGCATGTCATATATATCTTCAATTAGATCAACAATTTGAATTCTTTTTTGTCTGTAGGTGGTTTGATTTCCCATGAAAATTTCTTCTTTTCTGTTATATACAGAAAGATGCCTGATGATACTGTCAGATCTGATTAGTCTCATATTACCCGCCTTGAGCTCATCACGTGTTGCCAGATTTTCTACAAAGCTTAAACCTACTGTGATAGAATTTGAACCGGAGGTGGTATGAAATTTATACAATGAATCAAAGAAAGCCCTTTGCGGAAATGAGCCTTGCATAAGTGGAATGAGTGTATTGATCTGTTCAATTTTCAATTGATAGTTAACCATTACTTCCTCCATCCGTGTGCTATCCAAGTTCAAGTCTTCAATTAATCTTTCTGCATATTCAATACCTCTATCTTTTTCCCCCAATGATTCTCTTTGATTTTCAGCGAAGAAACCAAGTGTTACTGCAGCGAATAGCATGAGAAATTCCATGCCGTATTCTTTCCAGTTTTTGAATTTATTTTCAGGTTGTAGCATTGAAATAAATTTTATCCAATATACTATTTTCCCCAAAGCAATGAAACATAATAAACTGCACCTATTGCTGGAGAGCCGTAAGATTGTACAATCTTGGTGTTAAGGATATTGCTTCCGCCAATTTTTACCATCAGATTTTGTTTCGGTAATTTCTTGTTGATTTGAAGATCGACTAAAGAGTAGGTGCGAATTCTTCCACTTCGGTTACCCAGGAAAGTGCTGTACCAGTCAAATGCCTCTTGCCAATGCCAGAGCACATTAAAGCCAAAGCTTTTATAAACCGAGCTATTGCCCAAGCTCACATTAGAAGAGAAGCGAGGTGTATTGAAAGGTGCAATCTGGTTAGGATTAATGTTATCTGAATTCAGTTTAGCATAGGTAAGATTTCCACCGATAGCATATTTGCTTCTGCTGAAATATTGTACTCCCATGGATAGGCCTTGTGCAGATACTTTGGTCGATGAGTTGGTATACAATTGGAAAGTCCTTGCTTTACCTTGAAGTATTTCTTCCGCAGCTACAGGGTTTATATTTCCGTTGCCATCGGTTACAGGCATGGTGGGTCTCACCACATTGGTATTGACGATAAAGTTCTTGTAATTGCTATAATAGGCATTGACATCGATCACTAATCTTGTCGCGATTTCTGTTTTGTAGCCCAATTCAAATGCAGTTTGTTTTTCTGGGGCGATGAAGCTCACATTTGAAACTTGTAAATTATTTATGCTACTTGTGAGTGCTTCTTGATAAGTCGCTCCACTATTTGTTGCAGCAGTAAATGCATTGTTGAAAGCAAGTACTGATGAGTTGGTATATGAGTTTTCGTAGGCGTTAAATCCTTTTGTGTTTTCCGGTGCTCCACCAAGTAAGGTGACTGGACCGGATAGTATCAATACATATTGATCGACAGGTGTTGGATTTCTGAAACCGGTTTGGAACGAAGCACGAATAAAACCTTCTTTTTGAACCCGGTAGGTTGCAGATAATCTTGGCGTAAAGTTTCCTTTGAAATTTTTGTTTTTATCAAATCGGATGGAACTGCTTATCCTCAATTTATCGTTTAGCAAATCTCTGTTGGCTTGTAAGAACATTCCATATTCGTGGTAATAAAGACTTTGTCCTTTATCATTGAAAAGTGATCCTTGCGATGACAACTTATAGGTTCTGTAGTTACCTCCTATGGTTAGGTCAACCCATTGTTTCAAATTGGTAAAGTGGTATTGACCTTCAGTATGAAAGAAATTACTGCGTGAATTGGTACGAGCGCCAACTGGACCATTGATTCTGCTATAAGTATCTTTTAAGTTTTCGAATACATCAGATCCTGGTAAAAATCTTCCTTCATCTGCAAAGGCACGGGCAGAGCCATGGTTATTTGCAGAGACATTCCCAATGTTTCCTTTATAGGCCTGTTCGTATCTGTTGAACCAGGTTGCATCTGCAATATCTGAACCAACTATATCACCGTTCAGGTTCCGCACCCATTGACGATTGATGATTTGTCCCAGTGTTCTGGTATTGTAATAGCCATTGAAATTTTCCCAGACAAAATAGTTGCGGACAAAGAAATCATGTCCTTGTAATTCAACCTTACTGGTGTTCATGGTGAAGTTGCGTGTAGAGTAGCGACTGCTTCCGCTGTAGTTGGAGTTTCCCCTTCCCATGTTTTGTTGTATAATCAATTCGGTGTGTGGTGCCAGTTTAAAATGCATAGCAGCATTTAATTTTAAGCTGTACACATTCATGTCTGATAAATATTTTTCCTCGTAGCCGGTTCTGGAAACTAAACCTATTCCAGAAATGTTACGAGCAACTTCATCGCCATATGTGTTGAGTTCATCTTTTCCAGGATTGTTTGGTCCGCGAAAATCAGGTGGGGTTAATGCGCTTACATCTGTTCTGTCGTTGGCATACCAGTCAAATCCTTTTAAATAACCGGCATTGAGTTTGAAGGCAATTTTTTCAGTCAATTTTTTTGCATATCGTAACGAGTAATCTGTATACCCTCTTATGCCGGTTTCGGTTTCATTTACATGGTTGATACCATTTTTAAGCTGTATGGTTAGTCCCTCATGTTTAAATGGATTTTTGGAGTGCATGTATAAAATGCCGTTAAACGCGACTGGTCCGTATAGCGCCGAAGAAGCACCAGGTATAAGTTCTGCACTTTCAAGATCTAGATCAGTAATTGAAAACTCATTTCCAAATACCCAGCCCAATCCAGGAGATTGTTGATCAACACCATCCACCAATTGGAGAAATCTTGTATTTTGACTTCCTCCAAATCCACGGGTATTGACTTGTTTATAGTTTAATCCATTGGTGATCAGGTCCATTCCTTTGAGCATCCTCAATCCCTCATAGGCATCAATCGAGGGAGTCTCTAAAACATTTCTATTGTTATAATGCTCTATACTAACAGGAGATCTCAAGATAGATTCTTTGGTTCTTGACGCTGTAAAAACCAAGGGTTTAAGTTCTGAGTAATGCGGTTCCAGGTAAATAGTTAAATCACTTGTGTTTTTTGATACTGTTAGTTCACGATCATCAAAACCAATGCAGGTTAAGAAAAGTATAATTGAATCTGTATTATAATTATGCTTTAAAATAAAGTTTCCAGTCGCGCTGGATATTTCACCAGCAGTTTTTCCTTTGATACGAATACTTGCGCCACCCAAAGGTTCCTTGTTGGATGAATTGATGATTTTGCCAGTGATGGAAAATGATTCTTGTGACTGACTTGATGCGCCAATTAGTATAAATGCCAATAGAAAAACAATGCGGTTCATAATCGAATTGATTTAAAAAGCCCCAGTAAAGGGGCTTTTATGATTTCCGCAAAAGTAAAGATTCGTATTGAATCAACTCGGCAAGAATAGATTAATTATCATTTCCTTTTATCCTGCTTTTGATATCGTCGCTGCCACTATTGTTTTTGTTGACAGGCTTGAAATTTCTGCCGAATCTGTAAACAAAGCTTAAGCTGAGGATTCTGTTATCCCTCTTGTTGGTAAATCTAGCTTCTGTTCTGCTAAAATTGATATCGCCTGTCGGGATGTTGGTATAAAACAAGTCTCTGATGCTGAATTTAAGTGTACCCTTGTTTTTAAGGATTTGTTTTTGTGCTGCTACAGTCACCTGACTAATAGGGCTGATAATAATCTGTCCCTCAATTCCTTTTGTTCTATACCAACCGCTGATTTCAGCACTCCAGCCTTTCTTGAACTTGAATTGATTATTCAAGTTTAAAAACAACATATTGATTTGGTTATTCAGAGGATCACCATTCACAGTCCCTTTATAGCTGTCATTACTATAGTTCACAAAAATGTTAGCTGAGTAGATTTTTTTGGCTTCCAATTGAGCGTTAATGGCAATCCCCATGTTGGTACGTGTGCCTATATTTGACTGACTCACAATGGTTGCAAAGTCTTTTTGGGTGAAGGACTCAGCAAAAATATTATTGGTCTTACTGTAATTCAGTGTAGTATTTAAAAATCCTTTAAAGAGGTGTGTGATCTCAATATTGTTGGTTATTTGTGGTTGCAGAAAGGGGTTTCCTACCTGGTAAGTGTAGTTGTCGATAAAGAAAACAAATGGATTTAAAGACTGGTAATTTGGACGATCGATTCTTCTGCCATAGCTCAATGAGAATTGATGATTATCGTTTGCTTGATAAGTTAAATAGGAGGTAGGGAAAAGATTGGTATAAGAACGTGTAAAGCTTGAATCATTTCTTTGTGCATTTCCTTTCTGATCTCCTTTTACTTCAGTGTGCTCTACGCGAAGACCCAATTGTAGTCCCCATTTCTTCAATTGCTTGTTGTAATTTATATAAGCGGCATTGATATTTTCTTTGTAGTCGAACCTATTTGTTTTGTCAAAATCAACTTGCTCAACGCCGTTAATTACATTGAAAAAATTTGCTTCATTTTTTGTCTGTACATAACTCGATTTTAATCCAGCTTCAAATTTTGCGTTATTCTTCAAAGGTTGCGTAAAATCTGTT
>CANHUF010000141.1 GCA_947463715.1 Sphingobacteriales bacterium | reverse complement strand
GAGGGGCTTTCTGTCGGCGTCACGTACTACGCCGTTGAGTACTCGGATCTGATCTACAAACCTACTCGCGCTGATGTTTTGCGTAACCCGGCGTTCAAGGATTCAATTATTCTGGGTGCTATCAATCCAACTACCGGCGCGATTGCTCCGCTTGACCAGACATTTGTAAACGCAGCAATAGCAGCTGCGCCACCGCAGACGCCAATTCTGCCTGGCCAGACCTTCAACATGATGTTTAACTCGTATGCGATCAATATCGGTACACGCAAGCATGCCGGTTACGACTTCAATATCAATTACGATTTTGAAAGTGGCATTGGTGATTGGGGGCTAGGTATCGTCGCAAACAAACAGACACGTTTTGATGAAGAAGTTGTGCCCGGTTCAGGATTCTTCTCGCGCATCGACACTCCTCAAGCTGCCCCTTGGCAAATACGCTATCAGACACAGTGGACAGCAAGAGAAATGCCTTTACGCGCCACTCTGGTCTCCAACTACAAGAGTGGATACACCGATAACGGTGGTTGGGTCACTGAAAATCACCTGCTGCATAATTTGACGGTCTCGTATGACTTCAATGAGCTCTTTGGAGGTGTAACCCTGCAGGGCCGAGTCCGGAATTTGCTGGATGAAGATGCACCATACTTCCCCAACTCATTGGGGTACGATGATGACAACCATTCACCCTATGGCCGTCAGTTCGAACTAACTCTGCGCGCAAGCTTCTGAGTTGCTCGCGTAGTATGAGATCCGGTTGTAGTGAGCCATTACAAAATAATGGCTCACTGCCCGGTAAATCTTGTTTGGTACTGCAGGAGAGCTAACTTGAATGAAAAACGAAGGGCTCTGATCTGGCTAATCGGTGTTGGCACTTTAGGGGCTGGTGCGTTGAATATCTTCAACTCCCGCCAACTCACTGGAGCAGTGTTTGCCGCCGAACAACCAGCACCCGTCTGGGGTTCTTCAATTCCTAATCCTCTCGAAGATCTTGAAGTTATCGCGTCTGGCTTCGATTGGTCTGAAGGCCCGGTATGGGTGGGAGATGAAAACGGCAGCTTGTTTTTTTCGGATGTGCCGGGAAACGCTATCTTTCGTTGGGATGGGCAGACAACATCCGCCTATCTGGCACCTTCCGGTTACGCTGGATTTCCCATGCCAGCGCATATTCGTGAAGGTGGCTCAAATGGACTCGCAGTCGGCCGTGGCGGATTAGTAGTCGCCGACAGTGGCAATCGATGCGTATCCCTAATTGACACTGCATCACGATCCAGAACCCTGCTGGCTGATCGCTATCAGGGCAAACGATTTAACAGCCCCAACGATCTGGTTATCGCAAACAACGGGGATGTCTACTTCACCGATCCTCCTTTTGGATTGACTGGTGTGCGCGATTCCGAATTGCGGGAATTGGATTTTACTGGTGTATTTCGAATCGACGCGAATAATCGTGTGCATTTGGTTGCAGACAACTTGAACCCTAATGGTATTGGCCTGTCACCTGATAATCGCACTCTGTATGTGACAGATGCTGATGGCTGGATAGCCATGGATCTGAATAATGAAGGTATGCCTGTCTCTCAAAAAATATTAGTACCACGCGCCACTGTTGATGGGCGCGGTGACGGCATGAAAGTGGATTTGCAAGGCAATATCTGGACAAGTGGCCCAGGTGGTATTCATGTATTTTCTTCACTTGGTCAGCATACTGGTTTTACGCCGATAGATGGGCGAGTCTCCAATTGCGCCTTTGGCCCGGAAGGCTATCTTTACATAACAAACGATAACAATGTATTGCGCGGAAAAATTCGCGCGAGTTTTGCAATCAGATAAAGCGGCTTGTCAGGATGTCAGTCAAATGATGGTTTCATACAGAACAAAAATAATTGGGCTTTCAGCAAGCGCTGTTATTTTTTCATCAATGCTGGTCGCTTGCGCGCCAGATTCAGATCAAACACCCGAGACGATGCCTGCAGAAGTCATCACGCCAGAGGTCGCGACAGTCAATGCTGCTCCTGCTCCTGCGGCGTCTGGCCAGCGTCCTCGTGACGCTGTTGCAAGAGCGTTGTACGAAACGAATTGCGCGGGGTGCCATGGAACAGATCCATCAGGCGGGCGTGCGGCTTCACTGTTCGGAGTCAGTCTGCTGAATGAAAAAACTGATGAAACCTTGCGACTGACTATTCTGGAGGGACTGGCAGATGCGGGTATGCCTTCCTTTGATGGCCTGTTAAACGACTCAGAAATTGCGCAGTTACTGGCATTCATTCGCAATGAGTCTGCGAATTTTGCGGTCAAACCGGTGTTTGTGCCTTCACCTGACGGTTTTGTCGTCGACAGTGAAAAGCAATCATTCAGAATAGAATTACTGGCTTCCGGACTGGATGTGCCATGGGGAATGGCCTTTCTGCCCGATGGCAGACTGTTGATAACTGAACGGTCTGGATCACTGAGGGTCTTTGCTGACGGTGAGTTGATTGAAGCACCGGTGATGGGTACTCCAAAGGCGCATGTTGGTCAGGACGCAGGGCTGTTTGACGTGATCGTTCATCCTGACTATGAAAACAATGGATGGATTTATTTGTCATATGCCGAAGCGTTGCCAGAGGCAGAGGCAGCTTACATGACCGTTGTTGTCCGTGGCAGGCTAGACAACAATAATGCATGGATTGATACACAAGATATTTTCAGGGCACCAGCAACACTGTATGGATCGAGCGGTGCGCACTACGGTTCGAGATTTCTGTTTGATGATGCCGGGCACTTGTTTTACTCCATCGGCGATCGCGGTGACATGTCAAATGCACAATTGTTATCAAACCCGCTAGGAAAAATTCATAGAGTCAACGATGACGGCTCGGTGCCAACAGATAACCCGTTTGTGGGTGTTGACGGGGCAATTGAAACGATTTGGAGTTATGGTCACCGGAATCCCCAAGGACTATCGTTTGATCCCGCATCGGGATTACTGTGGAGTTCCGAACACGGTCCTACCGGCGGTGACGAGATCAACATCATTGAGCCTGGAAAGAATTATGGTTGGGGTGTTGTCAGCATGGGTCTGGAGCGAGGTATTTCCCAGCATCAGGCGCCGGGCATGGAACCGCCTGTTGTCTATTACACGCCTGCACTGTCACCTAGCGGAATAAGCTTTTACCAGGGAGAACAGTATCCTCAGTGGAATGGCAGTCTGTTTGTAGCCGGTCTTGCCGGCCAACAGTTGCGGCGCATCGAGGTGAATGGTCGAGAAGTGATTCATCAGGAAGTTCTGTTTGATCAGTTCGGGCGTACCCGAACAGTAGTTACAGGCCCGGATGGTTTGTTGTATGTGTTGCTTCAAAATCCCACGGGTGCCGGCACTGGACTCAGACTGTCCGATCCAACGCCGGGTATTCTGATCCGTTTGATGCCTCAGTTGGCTGATAACTGATAGTCGTGTTGTTCCAAACGACCTCTCTTTCTACGCCTTGTTATACAAGGCGTAGTTTTTTTGCTGGATTCCTCCAAAAAAGAGGCCTGAACCAAGGTCAGTTCAGGCTTAAACGGGGAGAGAAAAATTTAATCAGCAATTGAGAATGTATAGATAGTTGTCGAGCGAAATTCTTCACCAGGTCGCAATACCGTCGTTGGAAATTGAGGCTTGTTTGGGCTGTCCGGAAAGTGTTGTGTTTCAAGGGCAATCCCATAACTTTGCCGCAGGGTTGTTCCGGTTGCATTAAGTCGTGATCCGTCAAAGCCATTTGCAGTAAAAATTTGAACGCCCGGTTCCGTGGTCAAAGTATCCATTTGCCGACCACTGTCTGGGTCGATCAGACGGATTGCCAGCTCAGGCTCGTCTCTCATCGCCCTGCTCAAAACAAAATTATGATCGTAACCACCTGCATTGAGCATTTGTGGGTGGCTGGAATTGATTTGATCGCCGATTCTGGTCAATTGTCTGAGATCAAAGGGTGTTCCGGCAACGTTGGCATACTCACCGGTAGGCACACTGAGTTCATCTGCCGGCGTGTACTCATTGGCAAATACTTGTATCAAATGATCATAAATGTCGCGCACTGACTCACCGGCCAGATTGAAGTAGGTGTGATTAGTCAGATTGATAACGGTTGTTTTGTCGGTGGTTGCTGTGTAATCGATATGCAATGCATTGTTGTTATCCAGGGTATAGGTGACATGGACCTGCATGTTGCCTGGAAAGCCGCCATCGCCATCAGGGCTTAGCAGTGAGAAGCGTACGGTCTCGCCTTCCGAGCTGGGTACAATTTCGCTGCTCCAGTTTTTGCGTCCGAATGCACCGGGGCCACCGTGGATGATGATCTCATTGTCGTTGACCGGTAAATTGTAGTCTTGGCCATCTAATGTAATTTTGCCACCTGCGATACGGTTGGCATAACGACCGACTGTCCGATTGAATGAACCGCTTGACTCATAGGCCGCAAGATCGGGTAACGAAACAACGACGTTAGAGAATTTGCCGTTGCGATCCGGAACGTTGATCTGATCTATCAGTGCGCCGAGTGATACGACGCGAACACTGACTCCATTGTTGTTGGTGAGCAAAAACGCATCAACAATTTCCCCGGAATTTGTCGCGCCAAAGATGGAATGCGTCACCTCGGCCAGAGAAGCTGCAGATGAAAATAATGTCAGGGTAGCGCAGCTACTCAAGAGTAGGTTCTTCGTCATTCTCATCATTGGGGGCCTTTTAGTCATAGGCTCATGCCGCCATCAATCACAATGTTTTCGCCAGTCATGAAGCGAGCTTCATCCGAGCCTAACAACAAAGCAATCTCCGCTATCTCCTGCGGGGTGCCCAGCCGGCCCATTGGTTGACGTGCGATAAAGTCGGCGCGTGCTTTCACAGCATCGCCCTTTGCAGCCATACGCTCCTGTAGAGAAGGGCTTTCCACAGTGCCCGGACTGATAGAGTTACAACGGATGCCATCAACAATAAAATCCCGGGCTACAGCTTTTGTCAAACCTAGTACTGCTGCTTTGGTGGTTGCATAAACATAACGGTTTGGGGCGGACTTTATAGAAGAAACAACCGAGGCAATGTTGATTATTGATCCAGATCGTCTCGCAAGCATTGCTGGCAAAAAGCTCTTAATCATGACGTGCATGGACGTCACATTGACATGGAAATTTCTCTCCAGTAATTCAGTTGTTGAATCCAGGATGGTGCCATCTGCAACAATACCTACGCAGTTGACCAATACATCTGCCTGCGGTGTTTCTGATGCAAGCTTTAGTACGGCAGCTTCATTGGTTACATCCATTGCTACTGGTTTGATGCCAGGTATGTTTGCCCAGCTATCCAGAGCGGCTTGATTCATATCGATGGCGATGACCAACGTCGCTCCTTCGCGTTGATATGCTTCAGCTATTGCGCGTCCTATGCCTTGTCCGGCAGCGGTCACGATGCAGATTTTTCCTTGAAGGCGATTCAAATTGGAACTCCTCAATACAGCCAGACGCTGACTTTATGCCGCAAAAATGTTTTCACCACCATCGATCAGCAGAACCTGCCCGGTGACATAGCGGCTTTCGTTTCCGGCGAAAAAACTGATGGCATCAGCGATTTCTTCTGGTTTGGCATAACGGATCAGAGATGAACCGTTTTCCCGCATTTTTGGATCAGTTTCGCGTGTGGCCAGAAATCGCGCAGTCATGGTTGGACCTGGGCTGACAACATTTGCCCTAACGCCGCAGTCACGTAATTCTGCTGCTAAGGAACGCGTGTAATGAACGATAGCCGCTTTGGCGCAACCATAGCTAATCTCGATAGGAGCACCATAATGAGCCAGTACTGACGCTATATTGATGATGGAGCCCTTTTTGTTAGCCATCATTCGAGGAGCTATTTCTCTGCAAACTAACATGGTGCCGATCAGGTTGCGGTCGAGCACGGCATACAGGTCTTCCAGTTTAAAGTTTGTAGGCGTGGCTGGACTCGGCTTGTTTCCATCTGCTCCGATATCGCCACCGGCGCAATTGACAAGAATAGAAATCTCTCCCAGCTTTTCCCTGGCACTCGCCACCATTGCCTCAATGGCACTCGCATCAGAAATATCACCCGTCACAGCAACCACGCGTGAGGTCTGGCCACTCATTGAGTGCGCCAGTGCTGACAGGCTCTCCACTTCGCCAAATCGAGCAGGAGCTTCCTCATTTATATCGTGCAAGATGATGTCGGCGCCCAGTGCCATCAGTTTTCGGGCAATGATGTTACCCAAACCTCTACCGGAGCCGGTTACCAATGCAATCTCACCCGCTAACGGGAGTGCAACTGGATGTGGTTTGTTGGAGTCTGATGTTGAAAGTGAAGCCAATTTAGGCAAAGCCATAGAAGATCTCCTTGTGCATTCACCATCGTTGAATGGTGTAAGCTTTTTATAATCAATATGCGCTCACTGATGTTGGTATGTAAGCCAGCGCTTTAAACGGGTGCGTTGCACCGCAATGAAACCAGTATGGGTCAATAGATTGGTACTATTTTCACGTCCCTAAGATTATATACTGTATACAGAATGTTAATGCAATCGTCGCCAACTATTTAATCGGAGGTAGTAGAAATATCATTTAAATTTCGCACTCAATCAGCGCGTCACAAGGTATAGTTCTGCAAGAACTAGCGGAAGCCAGAAAGTAAAGGTCAGAACAAAAACAATGTTAGAACTGATTAAGGTAAGTAAAAGCGTCGGAAATCAACAGCACATCCAGGATGTCAGCCTGCAGTTGCACCCCGGCTCGCTGAACGTCTTGCTGGGCGCCACGCTTGCCGG
>CANHUF010000140.1 GCA_947463715.1 Sphingobacteriales bacterium | reverse complement strand
TATAACACTCAAAATCAAAAGTCAGATTCATTGGATCTAAGACAATTGACTCCAATGGAAGTTAGCGTTGTCATTGAAAGCGACAGCAGTCTACTCTGGGCAGCGGGTGGATTTATTGTATCAGCCCTTGCTGCCGGTATGTTCATCAGGAAGCGAAGGAAAGGCAAAAAGTTGACTGAATCAGCGCATATTGTTGCGGGGAAAAGCGTTGCGGAAAAAAGCGAGATTCCATCAGTAGTTCATCAACCTGAAATTGGGGAGAATCATGACACTGATGAGATACATCTTGAAGAAGCTGCTGGGGTAGAGGAAATTGGAAGTGAAATAGTTGGCATAGAAACTGATTCAACTGTTTTCAATGCTACAGAAATCAACTTGATTTTATTGTGTCTTGAACGTTCGGAAGCTGGCGGGCATGCCGATATTGATGAGATCAACCACGTGCTCGGGATCAAGAATAAGAATAAGGGCTTGCAGAAGAAGGTGAGGAGTGAGGTATTCAACAGTGTCAATAATAAGTTTAGGGAATACACCCAAGGCCGCAGCGGCCTCATCGAAAGTGTCCGCAACAAAAACGACAAACGGTATTTTGATTATTTTATAGAGTCCCGGAATTTTTCTGCTGTCAGGGCTCTTCTCAGACTTTCGTGATTTTTTCTGGGGATTTGGTAACCGGTTACGTCACCATTTTCATAACCAGTTTCCATTAGAATTTTGAATAATATATGGATGTTCGTTAAAGTATTAGAATTTGAACTAGTAGGCATCCAATTTCCGGAAAAACGCTATTTACATTTTTTAAATTTTCGTCATGAGAAATTTCCGGATTCTATTTGCGTCTTTGGCTATTTTGATAAATCTTGCTGAATCATTTGGACAAACATGTTCTAAGGAGCAGCTTCCATTGAGTTTGCAACAGGGACTTGTGGCGTATTATCCCTTTTGTGGAAATACTAACGATGAAAGTGGTTTTGGAAATCATATTCAAAATTTTGGAGCAACTTTAGTAAATGGTCAAATAGGTAATACTAATGGAGCTTTTCGTTTTGATGGTCTCACTACATACATGCAGATTCCTTATGCTTCATCTTTTGAGGCATTGACTGATAATTTCACATTTTCTTTTTGGATTAAAAACAACAAGATCAGTCCGCATGATGCCATGCATGTAATTCATAGAAATGACGGAAGTTTCACTTTTGGTATTGGGGGTAATAGTGAACTTGGTTTTGCAAGGCAAGGACAAGCTGCTCTTTTAGTAAGTGATAGTACATTGAAAAATGAGTGGACTCATGTTCTTTTTACCATGAATGGTTTAACTAAATCATTGTATTTAAATGGGGTATTAAATAAATCTGTGGTTTCAAATGTAGCTGTTATTAATCCGGTAGGTGCATTAATGAATATAGGAATCGCATCTCCAGGAGGGAATGGTGGTGCGTATCGACTAGAAGCTGATATTTCGCAGATGATGTGGTATAATCGAGTGTTATCTGCTGATGAAGTTAAATTATTGTACAATTCACTTGGTGGGATAGAAAAAGATTGTGAGACAATGTCACAAATAAAATTACTCAATGATACTACAACCTTATTTGGTTCGACTCCTAAAATTTTGGTTCCTGAAGGATTCAGCAGTTATTTATGGAATACAGGTGACACAACTAATTCAATTGACATAGATGTCGATGGTGTTTATGTTGTTTCAGTAATTGATTCACAGGGGTGTAGATTGAGTGATACTACCTCGGTTATAATTGCCAATAGAGGAATCATTGCTTCAGATACTTTGGTTTGTAGTCCGCAAAATATCACATTGAGTATTCGGAATTATGCTTCCTATCTCTCTGAGGAATTAAAAGCAGGGTTGGTTGGTAATTATCCCTTTGATGGCAATGGAAATGATATTAGTGGAAACAATAGGAATTTACAGCAATTTGGAGTAGAAGCAAGTACAGATAGATTTGGAAACAGTGCTGGGGCATTATTATTCCAAAATCAGCAAAAAAATGTAACGGATTATTTGAGAGCAACCAATGACGAAGACTTTAAATTCAGAAAGTATACCTTTTCATTTTGGTTGAATACATCGAGCTTTTACCAAGTTGGAGGTTTTTGGGATCCAGCCTATCAGGGGATAATTACATTTTCACCTAAATACTGGAATTTAGGACCTTCTTATAATCTGGGATTAAGCATCAATGATAATTCACAAATTGGAATGGAACATTGGGCGCCTGCTTCGGTCAACGCCGCGGGTACTCCATTAGGTACAATTCAGCTCGGTCAATGGTATCATGTAGGTGTAACATACGATAGTACTACCATAAGATTTTATTTAAATGGTCAAGTGATTGATAGTGTTGATGCTATTTTAAGTTATGTAGGACAGACGGATTTCTTAATTGGGGCCAGAGGCGATGGACCTTTTCCTGGTGGATATTTTGGGGGTTTCAATGGTAAGATGGATGATTTAATGATATGGGATCGCGCTTTAAGTGGAACTGATATTAGCACGATATATCAAGCACAACAAGCTGGTCAATCAACTTCTGCATCCATTTTATGGTCGACTGGAGATACAACACCAGTTATTACGGTTATATCTCAGGCGGATACTACAATTTCTGTCGATGTAGTTAAGGATGGTGTAAGTGAAACTTTCTCTATTGATTTGAAAGTAGGTTCAAGTCAGACATTCAATCCTTTCAGCGATACAATAATAATTAAAGGTAAATCTTCCAACTTGAATGCAGGATCAGGTTTTGTATCTTATTCATGGAATACCAGTGATACTAGTTCTTCAATAGAGGTATCTGCATCAGGGTTATATATTGCAACAGTAGAAACGCAAGAGGGATGTAATTTATCTGATTCTACCTACCTGATTTTAAATAACCTGGAGATAGTTGCAAGTGATACCTTGTTGTGTGATACAGCAACCATAAACTTGTCGGTGCCAGTTGATATGGGATCATTTAAGTTTGTGGGTAGTTTTGGGGAGAGTGATTATTTTATTGATACAGTATCCAGGAGTTGGCCTCAGGCAAGGGAAGCAGCTCGTGCGCAAGGGATGGATTTATGGGTTATTGAAAATCAAGTTGAAAACGACTCTGTTTACAGTAAGTTGCCGCATGTAGATAATGTATTGGTTAACTATTGGATTGGACTTTTTCAGGATAGGAATAGTCCCTCTTACAGTGAACCAGTTGGTGGTTGGAAATGGGTTGATGGAACAGTAATGAATTACTCAAACTGGTTGGCTGGAGATCCAAATAATCAATCTGGATGGGCGCCTGGTTGGGAAGATTACGGGTTAATGTGGACAGCTCCATTTCATGGTAAGTGGAATGATTTTTACAGTGAAATTCAGGATCCAAGTATTATCGGACAATTTAAAACATTAGCGGTAGCGGAAAGGTCTAAAAGGAAGTATAATTGGTCAACAGGTGATACTACGGCAAGTATTTCGGTAACTCCTCTTATAAATACAGATTACATCTTAATGGTTGACGAAAATGGTATAATATTTTCTGATACTATATCAATTAAAGTGTCCCCTAAGGTTGAATTTAATCCATTACCAGATACTTTATCAGTTTGCGGAGAAAATTCATTGATAGATGCTGGTTCAGGCTTCGTTACTTATACCTGGAATACAGGTAGTAATGAACAAACTTTAAGTCCAGTGATTACAGGTTTATATACAATTAATGTAAAAAATGAAAAAGGATGCAACTATTCTGATAGCGTATACTTAAGTATAATCAATTTGAAGTTGAATATTTCTGATACCTCAATTTGTCTTGGAGATCAAATTAAAATTGAAATAAATTATCCTCAGCTATCAGAATCTATTGAGACATTTCCTATTTCTTTACGTTCTGGTATTTTGGGGTATTATCCATTCAATGGGAATGCAAATAATGCATCAGGAAAATCATTAAATGGAGTAATAAGTGGTGCAACACTTACTGCTGATAGATTTGGACGGCCAAATAAGGCATATCATTTTAATGGAAACTCTTACATTGGAATGGGATCCATTCCTGAATTTTCTATTAGACAGGGTTCTTTGACTACAAGTTCATGGTTTAAATCTGATTTTTCTCAAACCGGTAACATCATAAGATATGATAATGGTAATACTTCTGGAGGATGGGGCATACTTGCCGTAAATAGTAATCCCAATCAATTGACTTTGTGGGGTATGGCTTTTGGATTTGGACGTGGAGGGGTTCCAGTCTTAAGTACAAATGTTTCAAATAATGAGTGGCATCATGTTGTTCATGTTATAGATAGTTCGATAGGTAAAACAAAACTTTACATAGATGGTAATCTTGTAGATACGTATCAAAATTACAGTGAGAGTATATTTGGAATTGATAATACAAAGTTATATGTTGGAGTACTAAATGCAGTTGACGAATTTTGGAAAGGGGATATTGATGATATTCTCATTTATAATAGAGCATTGAGCGATAGTGAAATCCTCAGATTATACCAATTAACTCCACCTCAGTTTAATCAGATTTCATGGTCAACCGGCGACACTTCATCAAGTATAAGGGTAAGCCCGCGTGAGACAACTACATACACATTGACAGTCACCGATGGGATCACGACTTGCTCTGATCAGGTGACGATAACGGTAGCTGCTGTGGATACTTCTATTACGGCTTTGGATGCCTTGGAGATTTGTCCGGGTACATCAACACGTTTGCAGGCGGGCACAGGTTCATCTTATAAGTGGTTGCGTGATGGAGTGGCGATACCAGGTGCTACCTCCAGTCAGTATGCTGCATCGGCAGCAGGTGATTACTGTGTGGTGGTGACCAACGCCAATGGTTGTTCAGATACATCACGGGTATTGCGTGTAACAATGAAGGTTAATCCCCAAGCGGGATCATGGAATACAATATCACCGGTATGCTCTCGAACGAATACAACCACACTGCAAATTGGAGGTAATGTTGGTCAGTTGCGCTGGCAGTCTTCCATAAATGGAACAACTTATGTTGATATAGTTAATCTGACAGATTCCTCCTATCAGGCAATTAATCTCACCAATACAACTTATTATAGGGTGATTGCAACCAATAGTTGTGCGTCAGACACTAGTGCAGTGCAGACGGTCATAGTTAATCACACTCCAGTAGCATCTTTCACAGTGAATAGTGCTACCCAGGCACTCAATGGTAATCTATTTGTGTTTACAAATACTTCAGCTGTTTCAAATGGCGATACCTATTTGTGGAATTTGGGTAATGGCTTTACCAATACTACGAGAAATATATCGTTTACTTATACAGCCGCTGGCACATATACTGTTTCTCTTACAGTGCGATCTGCTTTGGGCTGTGAGTCGACTGTACAGCAAAATGTTCAAGTTGTCGACTTGCCTGAATCAGGACTGATCAGCGGCTCTGCAGCTGTGTGTGGACCTGTAAACAGCAATGTTCTGAGTGTAACAGGGTCATCGGGTACATTACATTGGCAACAGAGTACGAACAATCTTACATTTACCAATATCAATGGAGTGACGGGAACAAACTATACAGCATCCAATCTTTTATCTACGACCTACTATAGGGTGATTGCTACCAAGAATGGATTGAATGACACTTCGACTGTGGCTACCATAACGGTCAACCCCAAACCAGTTCCATCCTTTACTGTGAACACTGCATCTCAGGTGCTGACGAACAATTCATTTGTGTTCACAAATACATCAACGGGCGGTAGTACCTACTTGTGGCGTTTTGGTAATGGTGCTACGGCAACAACTCAGAATGCGACATATAGTTACACTGCAGCAGGAAGTTATGTGGTAAGGCTTATTGTGACCACTGCGGCAGGTTGTAAGGATAGCACATCCTCTACCGTGACGGTAACAACTCCGCCGCCACCTCCTCCTCCACCTGTGGTATCGGGTAATTTGTTTGCATTGGCTACCACCTGCGCTCAGTTCAATGGTAACACAGGAACTGCGTTAACGAGGTTGTGTTATACGGTGAGCAGTGGCAGGGTGAGTGGGGTTACACCAGCGAGCTTTATGTACTATGTAAAGGTGACAGCACCATCGGCAAGCTTTACAGTGAATATCGCCCAGACTGTTTCTCGTTCAGGCTTCAGGTTGTTTACTGTGAATACGGGAGGCTCAGTAGCATCAGGAGATAATTGCGTGAAGGTTGCATCAGTGACAACACCATCAACAGGTCAGGCGCGGGTGAGCATAACAAAGGCCACAGTCGGCAGGACATACATCATAGGTGTGAGGTATGATACAAAATCATTGGTAGGGTATACTACCAATGGCACATTGAATGCGAGCTATGGTTTCAGTGCCAAGATTGGCAATGCAACCCTTCCAAATAGCACCGCGTCAGTGATGTTGTATCCGAACAATTGCGTTGGGGTGTCTGGCGGACAGGTAACAGGTCGCCTACCAGAGGTGGGAGGATTACCAGGAGCTGCAGCGGGAGTGGACAAGACAGGTAGTGACACAAAGCTCCAGATCAGGGTATATCCGAATCCTTCGAACAGCAGGTTTACAGTATTTATCGAGAGCAGTGACCGGAAAACGAAGGGCACCTTGCGGATTATGAACGCCCAGGGTCAGGTAGTGGAGGAAATTAAGGATGTACTGCCCGGATCGGAACTAGAGATGGGCATGAAATACCTATCCGGCACCTACACGGCAGTGTTTATCCAGGGTAATCAGACAACAAGGCAAAGGCTGGTGAAATACTGATGTAATTTTAAAATATATTATGGGTTTAAATTTTTGTGATAAATACAAG
>CANHUF010000139.1 GCA_947463715.1 Sphingobacteriales bacterium | reverse complement strand
GTGAAGGACGTGAATGTGCCCGTAAGGTCGATGAATTCCTTATGGGAGCGTCACTATTAGAAAAGAAAGACAGCAGCCTACTCATCAATTAGTATTTTATTTAAACCAAGTAAAGCCAGACAAAGCAAATTGTCTGGCTTTTTTACATAATACATATTATGTTTTTTTATATGTGTATATTTTTATTTTCTTATTTTTTGATCAAAAAAATCATAAATGCTTTCTATAATATTGGATTACAATATTTTATATTATTTTTTTTGCGAATCACATACATATTACTTTTTTTTATATATGTTTTATTTTTGCTTTTAGAGGTTACTTTTTATTATTTTTGGAATCAAGAATCGAAATTAAACCCAAAATTGAATAAAATGAATGCAAAATTTCTAAGAGACAAACTTCCTTTTTTTGTTCTTGCTGCAATTTCGATTGCTGCCATTTTTGTTCCTGTACTTCCAAATTTTGAAGATTCGGAGGGTGCATACAATGGAGCTGACATTACCTGGGTGTTGATTTCAACAGCTCTTGTTTTTCTGATGACACCAGGACTGGCTTTTTTTTATGGCGGAATGGTCCATAGAAAAAATGTGATTTCAACAATGATCAAGAGTACAGTTGCAGCTGGAGTAGTAACTGTAATCTGGATCACCTTTGGTTTCAGCCTTAGCTTTGGAGATTCGATAGGCGGATTCATTGGTAACCCGATGACTAACTTCTTCTTCAAGGATGTAAGCAATGCTGCACCCTGGAGTCTTGCACCAACAATTCCAAAAACACTTTTTGCACTGTTTCAACTGATGTTTGCCATCATCACACCAGGCTTGGTTGTGGGTGCTCTTGCTGAACGTGTTAAGTTCACTTCCTACATTTTATTTATTATTCTTTTCAGCATACTGGTATATGCACCATTGGCACACTGGAGCTGGCATCCAGAAGGATTCCTGTTCAAAATGGGTGCTCTTGACTTTGCAGGAGGAACTGTTGTGCATATATCCGCAGGTTGTGCAGCTTTGGCTGGTGCATTGGTGTTGAAGCGCAGAAAAGCACATATGGAAGGTGTTGAAATACCTCCTGCCAATGTTCCATATGTTTTAATCGGAACCGGACTATTGTGGTTTGGTTGGTTTGGCTTCAATGCAGGTTCTGCACTCGGCGCAAATGGACTGGCGGTATCTGCTTTCGCCACAACTAATACTGCAGCTGCTGCTGCGGGACTTTCCTGGATGTTCTTCGATGTAATGAAAGGTAAAAAGCCTTCAGTAATGGGCTTCTGTATAGGTGCTGTGGTTGGATTGGTAGCCATAACTCCCGGCGCTGGATTTGTTGGAATCCCACAAAGCATATTCATTGGTGTAATTGCTGCTATTATTTCCAACATTGCTGTTTTTTACAAACAGAAATCTACTCTTGATGATACCCTCGATGTATTTCCTTGTCACGGTTTAGGTGGTATAGTAGGCATGATTTTAACCGGCGTATTTGCAACAAAGGCAGTTAACAGTGCTGGAAATGATGGCTTGTTCTATGGAAACACAGATTTCTTCCTCACCCAGTTGAAGGCAATGGGAATTGCTGTAGCCTATTCCTTTGTTGTATCATTTCTCATTTTCAAGTTCATCAATCTTATTCAGCCATTGAGGGTTAGTGAAGAAGAAGAAGAACTGGGTCTGGATGCAACGCAACATGATGAAAAATATGGCAGAAATCCACAAAAAGGATAATACAAAATAAACAGGGCACAGCGCATGGCGGTGTTGGACTAGAACATTCGCCACTGCTGTACCCCTCTTTTAAGAACTAAAAACCAAAACAATGATACGAAAACTTTACCTAATTGCCTCTATTGCAATTCTCCATTTTACTACTTCAGCTCAAACATCAACAGAAGCCAAACCAGCTGAAGAAAAGTCTTCCAACTTCACATTTACAGGTTCAATTGATGGTTATTTCCGGTCCGACTTCAGCAAGACTTCTTCCAATAACAGAACAAGTTTTACAAATAGCAATGGTAAAGTAGCTTTGGGAATGTTGTCTGCAAAAGTGGATTACGCTTCAGGTAAATTCTCTGCAACAGCAGATTTTGGTGCTGGTAAAAGAGCAAAAGAATTTGCCTACAACGACAAAGGTATCCTGGCTTATGTGAAACAACTGAATGTGGCCTTTGCTGCTACAGACTGGCTTAAATTCACAGCGGGAACATGGGCCACACATGTTGGATATGAATTGGTAGATGCTTATGCAAACAGAAACTACAGCATGTCTTATATGTTTTCCTATGGTCCGTTTTTACATACTGGCTTGAAATCTGATCTCACTTTCGGTAGTACCGGCATTATGATTGGTGTTGCAAATCCGACCGACTACAGAAAGGCTCCTGATGGCAACAAAAAATCATTGTTGTTGCAGGTTAGTCAGGCTATCACTGACGATATAAAGGTTTATGTGAATTATGTTGGCGGTCAACGTCCGGCTGATGAAGCTAAAATCAGACAGTTTGATGTAGTTTTTACAGCCAAAATAAACAATCAATTTAATCTGGGATATAATGGTACAATCAACAGTACATCAGCTAAGACATCAGGAACATACGGAGATGCCAGTTCCTGGTCTGGGTCAGCTTTGTATCTTAACTATGATCCTGCCAAGAAATTTGGGATTACATTAAGATCAGAAGTATTTGGTGATAAAAATCAACTCTCAGCACTCGGAACTGCAGCATCTGGAGGCAATATATTTGCCAACACAATTTCAGGGAATATCAAACTGGGTGGATTAACCATAATTCCTGAGTTAAGATTTGAATCTTCAAACAACAAAGTATTCTTCAACAAAGATGGTGCTGCCACACAGTCAAATGGCAGTTTCCTGGTAGCATTAGCCTATAAATTTTAGTTTATAGTTTTGGGTCATAATCAGTCAGGGCGGCTTTTCAGCCGCCCTTCTTTATTTTTTACGGAAAAATATCCTCACCGGAACGCCTTTGAAATTGAATTTTTCCCTGAGCTGATTTTCAAGATAATTGCGGTATGGATTTTTTATATCATCGGGATAGTTAGTAAAAAAAGCAAAACTTGGAACTGCTGTGGGTATCTGCGTTACAAATTTAATCTTGACTGAATTGCCCCTTACAACCGGAGGTCTGTACGCTTCAATTACTTTAAGCATCTCTTCATTGAGTACTGATGTCTGGATTCTCCGCTTTCTGTTTTCGCACACTTCAAGCGCTGTTTCAATGACCTTAAATATCCTTGTCTTTTCTTTTGCAGAGATGAAAATTACGGGAACATCAGTAAATGGAGCAAGCCTGTTTTTGAGTTCTTTTTCATAGTCTCTGGCAGTATTGGTTGCCTTTTCAACCAAATCCCATTTATTGACTATCATCACAACACCCTTCCCTTTTTTAACGGCAAGAGAAAAAATATTTAAATCCTGTTGTGCAATACCCTTCTCAGCATCAATCATAATCAGACACACATCGGCTTCATCAACCGCTTTAATTGCCCTTATTACAGAATAGAACTCAAGGTCTTCGTGTACTTTGGTTTTACGCCTGATACCAGCCGTATCTATCAATATAAACTCTTTTTGAAAAAGGTTATAGTGGGTATGGATTGTATCCCTGGTTGTGCCGGCAACATCACTTACAATTGTTCGTTCAGAACCAACCATTGCATTCAGCAGTGAAGATTTCCCTACATTAGGTTGCCCAATAATGGCAATTTTGGGTAAATCTTCACCAGGTTGATCAACATCAATTGTAATCAAATTTGATACCTCATCCAGCAAATCACCTGTTCCACTTCCAGACATTGAAGAAACAAAGAATGTTTTTTCAATGCCAAGCGAATAGAATTCTGTGGCATCAATATGCCTGGCTGAATTATCAACTTTGTTTACAACGAGAAAAACTGGTTTTTTAGCCGTTCTCAGGATTGAAGTCATTGCCTCGTCAAGTGTTGTTATGCCAGTTGTAACATCCACCATAAATACAATGGCATTTGCCTCTTCCACAGCGATCATCACCTGTTCTCTGATTTCTTTTTCAAAAACCTCTTCCCCATCAGGAACAAATCCACCTGTATCAATTACATTGAATGTTTTTCCATTCCATTCAGAAATTCCATATTGTCTGTCTCTCGTCACTCCGGGTGTATCTTCAACAATTGCTTTGCGTTGTTCGAGTAATCTATTGAAAAAGGTGCTTTTGCCCACATTTGGGCGTCCTACGATTGCAAGGGTAAATCCTGGCATTTTTTGTTTTTTGGGGTAATTGAATACCTGTTATTTATATGCTATTTCGAAATTCCATCTCCTGATTAATGCAATTAGATCTTCTTCCCTTTTGGGGTTAAGCCGATTTTGTTCAGCCCATTTTAGTAATGTTCCTCTGTCTCCCAGTAAATCTGCAATACCAGACAGGTTCATCTTTTTAATCAGCAGTACGTCTTTTTCATCTGATAGAAAATAATGCACTGTATTTGCAAAATAATATCTTTTCAATGTTCCAAACAATGAGTCTGCCGATGCAACATATCTCTTGGTATACTTGTATAATTTGACTTTCCCATTCACCATTTCCTCAACATAATCGGCAATGGGACGGTTATTCAGCTGCATACCCGGAATATTTCTTTCAAATATGGCCAGGGTATCTTTGCCTGCATTATCCGAAAAAATTACCACCCGCTTTGAAAATGACGACGGTGCCACATATTCATTGTCTTTTTCACCTATGAAATAAACTTCCTGAGAAGCCAAATTCAATTTAACCTGCATCCGTCCGCTATATTTACCATTTGCACCAAATAAATCTGCAGCTTGATATTGGTCTAAAAAAAACGGACTACCTTTTATGGAAGCATAAGGAAGTCTTCCTGAATTACTATTCTGCTGAACACCTTCGAAGTTAACTTCATAAACTGCGAGTGTAAATGCAGCGTTACTGAAATCCGACACAGGCAGGTAACCTGATGCTGATTGACCATACAAGAGAGGTATGGACAAACAGGAGAAGATGAACAGTATGTATTTCATGATGAACTGCTTCATGCTGAATTTTTTATCTACAGGCAAAGGTACAAAATAGGCATCAATCATTGCTGATGGCGCCTTTATTGATCAGATTGAGTAAACCAAGCACCTCTTCTTCCTGTCGGAGAGAATTACCTGAAAAATCATTTCTTTGAAGGGGCCATTTTTCTGCAGAAATACACTTTCTCAATTCCTGAAAAGTCAGCCGCTTAAGATATACCGTTTGTCTTCCTGATTTCAAAAAATAGAAACGCTTATCCTTGAAAAAATACTTATTCATGGTGCTGAACAAAGAATCTGACTTTGCTACTTCTCTGATAGTTACCTTCATGAGTGTATAGTAGCCATCATTCAGGTGCACGGCAAATTTGATATCGCCTTTGAATTTACTTCTTACTACTTCTTCATCACTACTAATTACCCTACCCGTTCCGTTTGACATGAAGCTGCTATCAAGCTCGACCCTTGAAATCTGACCATTATCCGCTTTTTCGATACCCGATTTATCCAGGTAATGTACTTCATGAGTTGCTAAGTTCAACCTAACCTTAAACTTTCCAAATGAATTTCCATGACTGTCGTATAGTGTTGCATTCTTCCATGCCTCATCCAGAAAAGGTGAACCGTTTATTTTCTCATACCGCAACTTGTTTTCCTGACCTGTGAGTCCATAAATGTATATGCCCCCATCTCGTGTAGATGCAGAAGGCCCTTGCTCGATCATCAACTGTGCATTAAGTTTCACAGAAAACATCACCAATAAAATAAATAGTATAGCAGATAAACTCCTAAACATGGTAGCCGTATTCCCTTAAATGTGAATCATTGTTGCGCCAATTATTTCTTACCCTAACAAAAATCTCAAGAAAAACCTTGCTATCCAGAAATAACTCTATTGATTGCCGGGCAGAAGTGCCTAATTTTTTTATCATAATGCCACCTGCGCCTAAAATGATTGCCTTTTGCGACTCCCGCTGTACGATGATATCTGCAGAAATTTTAATGAGGGTAGACTTCTCTTCAAATGCAGTTACAAGCACGGTAGACTGATATGGAATTTCTTCATCAAATAATTCAAATATTTTTTCACGAATCAGTTCTCCGCAAAAAAATCTGGTAGGCATATCTGTGAGATCATCCTGATCATAAAAAGGTTCTCCATCAGGCAAAGAAGCTATTATCTTTTGCAGCAGTGCATCCAGGTGGCTTTTCTTTGATGCAGAAACAGCTATAATGTCTGTACAATATTTCTTGTTGCTAAAAAATGAAATGGCCTCTTCAATTCTTGCAGGCTTTACCATATCGATCTTATTCAATACCAGGATTGCCTTAACCTTCAATGATAATGCAGAGAAAAGAGCATCTAATTCTTCAAAATCATCCCTGACATCTGCCATGAGTAAACATACATCTGCATCCTCCATACTTGATTTAACTGCATCCATCATCTTTTGATGCAACTTATATTTTGGTTCGATGACACCAGGTGTATCAGAGAAAACCACCTGATAATCTGGCCCATTGAGAAATGCCCTGATCCTGTGCCGGGTAGTTTGAACTTTAGAGGAAACAATTGCCAGCTTTTCTCCTATTAATGCATTCAATAAAGTACTTTTTCCTGCATTTGGCTTACCTATAATATTAACAAATCCGGACTTCATATATCATGCAAAGGTAACATGTTCAAATTTGTTTTGCTGATATTAGATTTTAGTGTACATTTGCAATGCGAAGTAGAGCAGCGGTAGCTCGTCGGGCTCATAACCCGAAGGTCACTGGTTCGATCCCAGTCTTCGCAACTAAAAAAAGCAACCAATTGGTTGCTTTTTTCTTTTCAGGTACTCATTAGTTAGTTTCCTTTTTTTACACTGCTTGCACCACTTGC
>CANHUF010000138.1 GCA_947463715.1 Sphingobacteriales bacterium | reverse complement strand
CGCAAAGGACTATGCCCGGAAAAATGGATTTAAGGGAACGTTTTTTATCGAGCCCAAGCCATGCGAGCCAACCAAACACCAGTATGATTATGATTCAGCAACGGTTATTGGTTTTCTGCGTCAGCACGGATTGGATAATGACTTTAAACTCAATGTAGAAGTAAACCATGCCACACTGGCCGGGCATACATTTCAGCATGAGATCCAGGTTGCAGCAGATGCGGGCATGCTCGGAAGTATAGATGCTAACAGGGGAGACGCGCAGAATGGATGGGATACAGACCAGTTTCCCATGAACCTCAATGAGCTGGTTGAATCCATGCTCATTATTCTTGAGGCTGGCGGATTTGCTGGTGGGGGAGTCAATTTTGATGCTAAAATAAGACGCAATTCCACTGATATGGAAGACCTCTTTTATGCTCATATTGGAGGAATGGATGCATTTGCAAGGGCATTGGTTGTAGCAGACAATGTGATACAGCACTCTCCGTATAAGCAGTTCAGGAGTGAACGTTATGCTTCGTTCGACAGTGGTAGCGGAAAGTTGTTTGAAGAAGGAAAACTGACACTGGAGGACCTCAGGACATATGCTTTTGCAACAGGTGAGCCCAAGCTTACAAGCGGTCGTCAGGAATGGCTGGAAAACATCATAAATCAATATATCTAGTTCGAATCATAAATATTTATTAATACGTCAATAATTATTTTTTAATAAAAAGCCCGTTATTTAGATAAAATTCTAGATAATGGGCTTTTTTCTTTCTCTTTATGAATTATTTTCAGATAGTTTACAGGTCGCTTAAATCGTGTTAAAGTATTATTAAATTTGGAATAAATGTTGAAAGATTTATTCGGTCTTTCAGCATAATCTTAAACCATAAAACTTAGTCTATCATGAGAAAATTGGCCTCTATGCTGGCAGTCTGCATGCTTTTTGGCATGACAGCATTTGCCCAGACAAGAACCGTTTCGGGTGTAGTCAAAAGTGACAGGGGAGAATCAGTTCCCAATGCCACTGTGACTGAATTGGGCACCAACAACGCCGTGAAGGCAGATGCCTCCGGTAATTTCAAAATTACGATCAAGGACAAAGGGCAGCTCTCTGTTTCTGCTACAGGATTTAACGCGAAAGTGTTTACTGTGGCTGGCAACAATACTACCCTGATCATTGCTACCAGCGAAGCGCAAATGCAGGAAGTAGTGGTAACGGCTCTTGGTATCCAGAAACAGCCACGTCAGCTGGGTTATTCCACTGCCAAAATCGGCGGTAAGGAAGTAACTGCAGCCAAGGCAGTTAATATTCAGAATGGTCTGACCGGAAAGGTTTCAGGTCTGAATATTGCTACTGTAAACAATGGTGTGTTTGCTGATACCCGTATCACACTTCGTGGTATCCGTTCACTCACTGGTAATAACCAGCCTTTGCTTGTTGTTGATGGTGTTCCTGTTGCCCTCGGCTTTCTGAACAGGATCAACCCGAACGACGTGGACGATATCAACATCCTGAAAGGTGCTTCAGCGGCTTCCTTGTATGGTCCGGATGGTGTAAACGGTGTTATCATCGTTAAAACCAAGCGCGGCAACAAGACAGGAGCTCCTGTTGTTACCATCAGCAACACCACTCAGTTTGAGCGTGTAAGCTTTTTACCTAAATTCCAGAAGCAGTTCGGTCAGGGTTCAAGTGTAGACATCAATGGTATTGGTGTTTATGATCCGATTGAAAACCAGCAATATGGAGACGAGTTCGATGGCTCGGAGCGTGAACTGGGTCGTGCCAACGATAAGGGAGAGACCCAAAAGGTATTGTATACTCCTATAAAGGGTGAAAAAGAAAAGTATTTTGCAACAGGAATTACCATGCAGAATGACATATCTGTTTCTGCAAAGGATTTTTATGTTTCTGCACAGGACGTAAATATCACCGGTACACTGGAAGGCGACAAGAACAGAAGAACATCCCTGAGCTTCAAATCTGCAAAGGATTATGGTAAGTTTAATATTGATTATACCCTTACTTATACCCGTCAGCAGTATGATGTAGCATCAAATGGTGCTTATTGGGAAGTGTTTAACACCGCCCAGAATGTTCCGCTGACAAGCTACAGGGATTGGAGAAACTATACTTTTGCAAGTCCGAACCACTATTATAATGATTATTACAATAATCCTTATTTCGTAAAGGATAATGCACGTTCTACTGGAACTTCTCATGATCTTATTGGTTCTGCAACATTAAGCTATAAGATTCTGCCTTGGCTGACTGCAACCTACCGTGCAGGTACAACCATCAACTCCAGCTACAACCGCAGCACAAGTGGTGCATTCACGTATTCTCCTTTTGCCAAAAATTCTGGCAAGTACAATTCTGTGAATGACATTTTTGCAGGTGTATCAGACGGACAGGGTATTGGTACAAGGCTGACATCAGAGGCTTTCCTCTCAGGTCAGAAAGAGTTTGGCAAATTTGAGATCGATGGTTTGCTTGGTCAGTCATACCGTGAAACATACTCCAAATCAACAGGTGTTTCAGGAAGCAACCTGATCATCCCAACACTTTTCAATATTTCTAACAGAACAGGTGAGCCCGGTGCTTCATCAAGTTTTTCTGAAACTAAATTGATGGGTGCATTTGGTAAAGTTTCTTTTGGATATGACAACTGGGCTTTCCTTGAAGTGACTGGTCGTAACGACTGGGATTCAAGGTTGCCTAAAAATGGTAACTCATTCTTCTATCCTGGTGCAGCTGCATCAGTGGTGTTGAGTGATGCGATTTCAGCTATCAAAAACAGCGACGTTATTTCTTACCTTAAATTGCGTGGTTCCGTTTCTAAGTCTGGTAACGTTAACCTGGGTGCATATTCACTTGAGCCAACTTATGGTGTTGCAGGTGGTTTCCCATATGGTTCTTTGCCAGGTTTCACAGCCAGCTCCAGTGTAAACAACCCTGCCATCAAGCCTGAGTTTGTTCTCTCCAAGGAAGTTGGTTTTGAATTGTCTTTGTTCCGTAACAGGGTGAGCATCGAAGCTACAGCCTACACACAGGATAACACAAATCAGATTCTCAGCATCCAGTTGAGCCGTGCAACAGGTTTTGCTTCTTCACTGGTTAATGCAGCTGACTTCACCAACAAAGGACTTGAGTTTGATCTCCGTTTAACTCCAGTTGTCGACCTCGGTGAGTTCAGGTTTAACTTCAAAGGAAACTTCACTATACAGGACAGCAAAGTGAATTCAGTTTACGAAGGATTGGATGAAGTAGGTATCGGTAACGGTAACTTCGCCATCAAAGGATATCCTGCCTTTATGTTCAAGTTGACTGATTACAACCGTGATCCGGCAGGACGCATCATTGTTAATGCAACAACAGGTTATCCTTCACAGAACCCGACACCCAAAATGTTTGGTCGTACACTGCCAAAGTATATCTTAGGTATCAATCCTTCATTTGAGTGGAGAGGCCTTAGCCTGACTGTTACTGCTGATTACAGAGCAGGACACCAGGTTTATCATGGTATCGGTCCTGACATGGACTTCACCGGTATCTCTGCAAGAAGCGGAACCAATGGCCGTCAGCGTTTCATCGTTCCAAACTCAGTTTATGACGACGGAACTGGCAAGTTTGTTGAAAACAAGGATGTTGTAGTTCGTGCTGGTGGTTATGGTTTCTTTGAAGCTGTTGCAACCAACAGGGGTATCCAATCCAACTACCTCACCAGTGCAGCCGCCTGGAAAATCAGGGAAGTGTCTCTGAATTATGATTTGCCTGCTGCGCTGTTACGCAATACCAAGTCAATTAAAGGAGCTTCAGTTGGATTCGTAGCAAGGAACCTCTTTACCTTCCTGCCGGTTTCCAACCAGTGGACTGATCCTGAGTTTGCAAACACCACAGGTAATGCTGCAGGTGTAAACAACTCAAGCATTCTGCCTCCAAACAGGCTTTATGGTTTTAACGTAACACTCAGGTTCTAATTCAATCACACGTAAAAACCAAGATTATGTTTAAAATGAAATATATAATGATAACAGCATTCGCGGGATTGATTCTCAGCGGATGTAAGAAAGATTATCTGGATATCAATACCAACCCCAACTCTGCCACAGAGTCTGTTATTACACCAGATCTGGCACTTGCGGCACAATTGAACAGCTCTGCTGGCAGGAATGCGAGCAGCTATGATGTATTTGCGCGCTGGCTCGGTTACTGGAGCGCTTCAGGCGATTACTCTCGTTCAACTGTAGAAATGAGCTATAATATCACCACTGATTTTGCTGCAGGTTTGTGGGAAGGCGGATATTATACAGCTGGACAGTACAAATCTCTTGAGAAGAAATCCAAGGAGATTGGCTGGACTTACTACGAGGGTATCAGCAAGATTATGGGAGCCATGGAAATGATGAATATTGTTGACATCTACAACAACCTTCCTTATTCCACTGCTTTTGATCTGGCTGGAAATATTCGTCCAACTTACGACAAAGGCGAAGATGTTTACAAGGCACTTTTTGCGCAGATAGACGCCGGTATCACCATGATAAAAGCTGCTGATGTAAACCTTAACAGGAACATTGGCAAGCAAGACATCATGTTCGGTGGCGATAAAGTAAAATGGGCAAAGTTTGGCAATACACTCAAGTTGAAAATGTTGTTACATACGGTAAATACAACAACATTCAATGCACAGGCTGAGATTGCTAAAATCAATGCTGAAGGTTCCGGATTTATCGGTAATGGTCTGAGCGCAGAAGTACAGCCTGGCTATACTTCAGACAGACCTAATCCATTCTATTCTGCTCACCTTTTCAATGCGCAGAATGGCAATGAGTCTGATAACTACAACAGAGCAAACAATTTCTCCCTCAACCTGCTCAGTGGTTTGAACGACCCACGTGCTAATGCCATTTACCGCGCACCTAAAAACGGTGGTGCACTGAAGGGGACAGATTATGGTGCAAATGCCAACGCAGCAAACTGCTCAAACTGTACTTCAGGTATTGGAACAGGAATTGGTAAGTCATTTACCATGCCCATGTGGGTTATGACTTCTGTTGAGGCTCAGTTCCTTGTTGCAGAAGCTACAATCCGTGGATGGATCAGCGGTGATGCACAAGCTGCCTATTCACTGGCTGTAACCGAATCTTTCAAATGGTTATTCGGAGCTGCTTCCGGTGCCTCTGCCGCTACAACATACCTTGCACAGGGTAACACCAGGATTACCTGGCCTGCTACTGGCACTTTGCAGGAAAAACTGGCTGTGATGGCTTGGCAGAAGTATATCGGTCTAAACGGAATTGGTATGTTGGAATCCTGGAATGATGTTCGTCGCCTAGGTGTTGTTCAGCCACCACTCTCCATTGCGCCAGAGCGTGGGTCTAATCCCATTCCTGTTCGCTTGTTGTATCCTTCATCAGAATACAACTACAACTCAGCGAACGTAAAGGCAGAGGGTACGATCAGTCAGTTTACTTCCAAGGTTTTCTGGCACAAATAACTTTTAAGCAACCAAACAAAAGGAAAAGTCATGAATAAATTTTTAATAAAATATAAGTCTGCCGCAATGGTTACCCTTGCTGCACTTAGCCTTTCGTCTTGCCTGAAAGATGAGGGTTTTGAAAACGGCACATACGGACTTGCCGGATTTACCGGTGGGGAATTTATTTCCATCGGTGCTGCAGGTCGAAATCCAAATGCTTTGGCACTGGAATCAAAAGCTGGTGACCAGACAGTTGAACTGTTTCAGGTTACTTACGATTATGTTGATGCTGCTAAAGAAGCCATCAAGGTAACCATGGCGAAGGATGATGCTGCTGTAACAGCTGCTGATCCAACCCTGGTAATCCTGCCAACAAACGTTTACACTGTTGTTTCCAACGATCTTACGATTGATGCAGGTAAAAGGGTATCTACCAATACCTTTACCCTGAAGGTTAACACCAGCACGTTGAATCCACTGAAGGCTTATGGTGTAGCATTCACTATTTCAGCTATCAGTAAGTCATCTGCTGCTGCTCCAAAAAACCTGAAGACTGTCATCTACAAAATCTCTCTGAAGAACAAGTATGATGGTTTCTATGAGGTTGCAGGTAGTATGACAGATTTTGCTAACGGTGCGTTGACCGGTTTATATCCGCATACCGTGAACCTGTACACATCTGGTCCTGATCAGAATGATTACGGTCAAACTCAGTATAATTTTGGCGGAGGTTACCCACGTGGTGAGATTCACCTGATTATGAATGGAGCAAGTGTATCTGGTTATGGATCTTTCTCTCCTGTATTCAAGTTTGATGCAGCAGATAATGTTATTGCAGTGACCAACTTCTGGGGTCAGCCAGCCGGTAACGGAAGGTCTGGTCGTTTGGATGTTACAGGCGTTAACAAATATGATGCGGCTACCAAGACCATCCGTGTTAAATACTGGATGGTTCAGGCAGGTGCAGACAGGACATTATTCAATGAAGTATATACCTGGAAGAGAGCCAGATAAAATAGTTTAAAGTGCAGTAAAATGGGGCGTTCGCAGAACGCCCCATTTTTGTTAATATTACAGGGAATAAGCATACTCTCAATGTGATTGATTATTTTGTGTTGAAAATTTATTTTTATGAGGCCAATAATATTTTTATTACTAATTGCTTTTTCAAATTCGCTTTACGCGCAGACTGATGCCATAGGGGATTTTAACAAGCATGTTATTGAAAAGTGGACTGAAGACTATATCCGTGTGAGTCAGTACAGGGTCAAAGGGAGTCCATACATGCTTGGTGAGTCATTTGATGGACAACTTACAATGAAAACCGGACTCAAAACGATTAACCAGAAAGTGTTGTATAACCTGATGGAGCAAAAAGTGGGCACGGAAATGGATAAACAAATGATTGCGCCTGATGGTGATGTGGTTAGCTTTTTCATCCAGCTCCCTGAAAAATTCGGTGGT
>CANHUF010000137.1 GCA_947463715.1 Sphingobacteriales bacterium | reverse complement strand
GGTTGGGTTTTCAGCAATTCAAGTCTCTTGAGGTTCCCTATAACCAATGGCATTGGGAGTGATTTGGCGAAAATCTGGCTTCGGATATTGTAGCGGATGTAGTCAATGATGCTTTTAGGACCAGCAATGAATGCTCCTATTGATGCCATTGACTTGGCAAAGGTTGAAAAATAAAGGTCGATTTCATCCTGAACGCCTTGCTCTTCTCCTGCTCCCGCGCCTGTTTTGCCCAATGTGCCAAATCCATGTGCATCATCAACAAGTAATCTGAATTCATAGCTTTTTTTCAGGGCAACAATTTCTTGCAACTTTCCCTGATCACCTGCCATCCCAAAGACTCCTTCAGTAATGAGCAGGATGCCACCTGTATTTTGTTTTTCGATAAGGGCTGTTGCACGTTGAAGTTGTTTTTCGCAGTCAGCAAGGTCATTGTGTTTGAATACGAACCGGTGGCCTGGATGAAGGCGCAGGCCGTCAACTATACAAGCATGACTTTCAGCATCATAAACAATTACGTCGTGCCTGGATACCAATACATCAATCAGACTGACCATTCCCTGATAGCCGAAGTTAAGCAGAATGGCATCTTCCTTCATTTCAAAAGCAGCAAGTTCCCTCTCCAGTTGTTCATGGTAATTGGAGTTGCCACTCATCATGCGGGCACCCATCGGTAAAGCCAATCCAAATTCAGCAGCAGCATCGGCATCTGCTTTCCTAACCTCCGGATGGTTTGCCAGTCCGAGGTAATTATTAAGGCTCCACACTATTTTCTCCTTACCCCTGAAGTTCATCCTGCTTCCAATTTCTCCTTCCAGCTTTGGAAAGGCAAAATAGCCATGTGCTCTTTCACGGTGTTGACCCAGTGGCCCATAATTTTTAGTTAGTCTTTCAAAAATGTCTGCCATTGTTGCAAAAATTTAATTTTTGATGTGAGCAAAGTTAATTATTTATGAGCACCTGAGAAAACGAGCTTTCATTTACATGGACATTCTTTTCATTTTGATCATCTTCTCAGTCTTTAAACCCTTTATTTTTTTGGTACATTTGTATCATAATCGTCGTTATGCAAAAGCTATTTGTCATTATTTATTTATGCCTCATTTCAGCCGGACAACTGTCTGCACAGAAGGTTCAAAAAGTGGCCAGCTCCCCTAAGCTTGTTGTGGGGGTAATGGTAGATCAGATGCGCTGGGATTTTATTTATAGGTACAAGGCAAAGTATGGTGAAAATGGATTTAAACGGATATTAAGAGAGGGATTCTCCAATGAGAATGCACATATTCCTTATGCCCAAACAGTCACTGCTGCTGGTCATGCCTGTGTTTATACGGGGTCAGTTCCAGCGGTTAATGGCATTATGGGAAATGAATGGTATGACCGCAGCCTGAAACGTCAGGTATATTGTGTTGAGGATGATTCGGTTAAAATTGTTGGGGGGAATCCAAGCAAAGAACCCATGTCTCCCAAAAACCTGATGACAACTACAGTGACCGACGAACTTGAGCTGGCAACAAATTTTCGATCCAAGGTAATTGGCGTGGCCATTAAAGATCGGGGTAGTATTTTACCTGCAGGACATGCCGGAGACGCCGCTTATTGGTATGATGCAGCCTCGGGTAATTTTGTTTCCAGTACCTGGTACATGCCTTCGCTGATGCCCTGGGCTGATGCTTTTAATAAACGAAAAGTAGTTGACTCGCTCTATCAGCTCAACTGGAACCTCAGCCAGCCAATGGACCAATACACGCAAAGTGATAACAGCCACCCGTCTTATGCTAAAAACCCATTTCCACGGAAACTCGATGGTAATGTTGGCAAGAGTTATGGGGCTATTGCTTCTACACCCTGGGGTAATACACTGACGCTTGCCTTTTCGAAGGCTGCGGTTGAAGCTGAAGGTATGGGGGCCGACAGTATCCCGGATTTTCTGGCAATAAGTCTTTCATCACCTGACTATATCGGACATGCATTTGGTCCCAATTCAGTAGAGATTGAAGATACCTACCTGAAGCTCGACAAAGAACTTGGGGCATTTCTGGATTACCTGGATAAAAAAGTAGGTAAAGGCAATTACACTTTTTTCCTTACTGCTGATCATGGCGTAGCGCATAATCCAGCATTCATGCAAGCTCATCAGATTCCTGCACTAGGGATGAAGGCAAGCAAAAAAGCAGAAACGAATACCATGTTGAAGTTTGGTCTCAAGCGCCTGGTTGAAGCAAATGCCAATTATCAGGTTTACCTTGACCGTAGTCATATTGACTCAGTTGGGGTTGATTTTTCCTCAGTGAAAAGGTACTTTATTCAGGAATTGATGAAAGAACCGGATGTGCAGTTTGCTTTTGACAATGAAACGATCAGTGCTGTGAACATGCCTGCAGAGTTCAAAGAAATGTTCCAGAAAGGATTCAACCACAAGTTGGCTGGTGATGTTCAGGTTGTTTATAAGCCGGGGTATTTCTTCGGCTCAACGCCTATGGGAACTACCCATGGTTCCATGTATCCTTACGACTCCCATATTCCGCTTTTGTGGATGGGGTGGGGTATAAAGAATGGTATTTCGCACCGAAAGGTTTACATGAGTGATATTGCAGGAACAGTTGCAGCTTTGCTTAAAATCCAGATGCCAAGCGGTAATGTGGGAAATATAATTGAAGAAGTAATTAAATAGGCAATATGCAGCAGTACCTTGATCTGGTTAAGCATATCATGGATAGCGGGACTGACAAAAGCGACAGGACCGGAACCGGCACGCGGAGCGTTTTTGGATATCAGATGCGTTTCAATCTTGCTGAAGGCTTTCCAATGGTAACAACCAAAAAACTCCACCTGAAAAGCATCATTCATGAATTGTTATGGTTTCTGAAAGGTGAAACAAACATTCGTTACCTCCGGGAAAACGGTGTACGAATATGGGATGAGTGGGCTGATGAGCAAGGTGAGCTCGGACCAGTTTACGGGAAGCAATGGAGGTCGTGGACAGGAGCAGATGGATCGGTGCATGACCAGATAACAGACCTCATTGAACAAATCAGGAAAACACCAGACAGTCGAAGACTTATTGTAAGTGCCTGGAATGTTGGGGAATTGTCTCAGATGGCCCTGATGCCATGTCATACGCTTTTTCAGTTCTATGTAGCAGATGGTAAACTCTCGTGCCAGCTTTATCAGCGTTCAGCAGATGTTTTTCTTGGCGTTCCGTTCAACATTGCTTCTTATGCATTACTCACCCTGATGATTGCGCAGGTTTGCGACCTCGCTCCTGGTGATTTTGTACATACTTTCGGAGATGTCCACCTTTATAGCAATCATTTTGATCAGGCTCGACTGCAACTGACCCGTCAGCCTTTTGCTTTGCCCACCATGCGCATTAATCCTGAAGTAAAAGATATTTTTGGATTCAGTTATGCTGACTTTATGCTTGATGGGTACCAGTCTCATGAAGCCATCAAAGCCCCTGTGGCAGTATAAACAAATATTATGCAAGTTTCACTCGTTGTTGCAGCCGGAGAAGACAATGCCATTGGCGCCGACAACAGGCTCCTCTGGAAATTGCCCAATGACATGAAGTTTTTCAAAAACCTCACTTGGGGGATGGTGGTGATCATGGGCAGAAAAACATTTGCTTCACTGGGTTATAAGCCCTTGCCGGGAAGAATGAACATAGTGATCACCCGGGATGGTTCTTTGTTTACCCCAACTCCTACGCTAAAGATTGCTGGCAGCCTTGAATCGGCGCTTGCTACTGCATCCGAAGCAGATTGTAACGAAGTTTTTGTAATAGGTGGAGGAGAAATTTATACCATGTCAATACCGCATGCAGACTCCATCTACCTTACCAGGGTGCATGCCGTTTTTCCGGAGGCGGATACTTTTTTTGAACTTCCTGAGTCTGATTTTTTCAGGAAGCAACATGCTTTTTTTGCTGCAGATGATAAACATGCCATTGATCATACATTTGAGGTATGGGAAAGGGTAAATCCGGAGGTATAGCCCATGTTTTCCAGAGCAGAACTCGCATACAAATTTTTAAGATACTGGCTGACATCCTCAAATGGTAGGGGACATGGCATCCATTCTCCCTTTGTCTTTGATTTTGTGGTTAACGTATTAAGAGGGAGAGTAGCGGATAAAGCCGGGTTTGATAAGGTTGAAACTGTTCGCAGGCAGCTGGAGAAATCAAATGAAAGCATTCAGGTTTCAGACCTCGGCGCCGGTTCGGTAAAGGTTGATGGAGCATTCCGTCAAGTGTCATCAATTGCCAGATATGCTGCAAAACCGTCACGCTTCGCACGACTCCTTTACAGGATTGTTCGATACTTTGATATTGATCATGTTCTTGAGCTTGGAACATCACTGGGTTTGACCACAAGGTACCTTGCACTCGCAAAACCTCAAAACGGTGTAATAACCATAGAAGGGGCTCCTGCTATTGCGCAGAAGTCTGAAGAGATGTTTTCAGCTGAAGGGTTTGGAAATGTAGCAGTCCGGTGCGGAGATTTTGGAACTGTCCTGCCTGATATACTGCCCCAGATGCAGGGCCGGAAACTGATTTTTTTTGATGGGAATCACCGGTATGCACCTACTATGGATTACTTTATCCAGGCATGCGCTTACGCCGGCGAGGAAGACATCTTTGTTTTTGATGATATTCACTGGAGTAAGGAAATGGAGTTGGCATGGAAAGAAATCAAAAAAAACAAACAAGTTACCTGTACTGTTGATTTGTTTTTTATTGGCTTGGTTTTTTTTAGAAAAGAATTCAAAGAAAAGCAGGAATTCGCCATACGATTTTAAAAGTTATTCAATCATTGCTTATTTTATTTGATTAGTTTTGCAATCTCAAACAAGCCCCATGATCGTCGGTGTTTTAAAAGAAGTCGCCCCCGAAACAAGGGTTTCCCTTATCGCAGATGGCGCTGCACAGCTTATCAAGAAAAATATTCAGGTTTGGATCGAATCCGGAGCAGGTCAGGATGCCTTTTGCTCTGATGATGATTACCGTGCTGTTGGCGCTGAAATAAAGTCAGCAGCAGAAATTGCAGCTCAGGCTGATGTGGTATTGTCAATCCATGCACCAACTGTTTCCATCAGGAAGGGTGTTGTGTTGATTGGCATGTATCAGGCCAGGTTTGAAACTGAAAGAATCAAAAACTGGGATAGTCAGGGAGCCGTTGTATTCAGCATGGAACTATTGCCAAGAACCACCCGAGCCCAGAGTATGGATATATTATCCAGCCAGGCAAATATTGCGGGTTACAAGGCAGTCCTCACTGCAGCCAATGCCTACGGAAGGTACTTTCCCATGTTCATGACAGCTGCAGGAAGCATAGCGCCGGCAAAAGTTTTGATACTTGGTGCAGGCGTGGCAGGACTCCAGGCCATTGCTACAGCAAAAAGGTTGGGTTCAGTGGTTGAAGTATTCGATACACGACCAGCTGTAAAGGAAGAAGTTCAAAGCTTAGGAGCTAAATTCATTGAGGTGACTGGTGCTGCTGATGCCTCAGCTGCAGGAGGTTATGCTGTAGAGCAATCCGAAGAGTATAAGCGCAATCAGCAAGCCAAAATTGCTGAAAGTATTGCAAAGGCAGATATCGTCATCACCACTGCTCAGATTCCTGGAAGAAAGGCTCCGATCCTTGTAACAGATGAGATGTTGAAAACAATGCGCAGGGGTAGCGTAATCGTAGATCTTGCAGCATCAACAGGCGGGAATACTCCTGTCACCAAAGACAGAGATACCGTCCTTTACAATGGCGTAACGGTAATAGGAGACAGTAACCTGCCGGCTACCATGCCATCTGATGCCAGTAAGCTTTACGGAAAGAATATACTGAATTTTCTGCGATTAATCATAACAAAAGAGGGTACACTGAATCTGGATGTGGATGATGATCTGGTGAAAGGAGCAAGGGCAGTTGTACAAGCTTAATTGATCTTACAAAATACGAAATATGGAACAGGTCTTACAATGGATTGCTGATCATCAACAAATGGCTTATATCGTTATTCTGATGGTTTTTGTTGGCATTGAAGTGATTGGCAGGGTTCCCAGTGTACTGCATACACCTCTGATGAGTGGTGCCAATGCCATTCATGGAGTTGTTATCATTGGTGCCATCATTGTGATGGGACAGGCTGAAAGCGACAATATACCGGCCCTTGTACTTGGATTTCTTGCAGTTATTCTGGGCACACTCAATGTAGTTGGTGGTTTTGTTGTAACTGACCGTATGCTGGAAATGTTTAAAAAGAAAAAGTGATTTCCTAAAATATTGAATCAATGGAAATGAATTTACTCGCCTTGTGTTACCTGATTGGGTCTGTTACCTTTATTGTTGGATTAAAGATGCTTGCTAATCCTGCAGCTGCCAGAAAAGGAAATCTGCTTGCTGCGGCAGGTATGTTAATTGCCATATTGGGTACCATATTCCTCTATGAGAAAGATGGTGAAAAGCTTGGCAACTATGGCTGGATATTTGCAGCATTGTTCATCGGTACAGTGGTAGGAACGCTCATGGCCAAGCGCGTTAAGATGACTGCAATGCCAGAAATGGTGAGCTTGTTTAATGGCATGGGTGGTGCCTGCGCTGCGCTCATATCAATTGTTGAATTCAGGCACCTCATACATGGGTTCACGCCAGAAACCTATGCGGCTGGCGGGTATACTTTTTTTGCTTCCCTGGATAAGGTTACTTTGTTGATAATTCTACTCGGACTCATCATTGGGTCGGTGTCTTTTTCTGGAAGTATGATTGCCTGGGGCAAGCTCAATGGTAAAGTCAAGGATTTTGCATTCGGTGGTCAGCACATCATTAACCTGGTCATACTGATATTGAATCTCGGACTTGCAGCTTTTATGCTACTTGCCAGTCCTGAAGAGACTCCGCTTTTCTTTTATGTTATAGTCGGACTTTCCATCCTCTATGGTATATTTTTTGTATTGCCGATTGGAGGCGCAGATATGCCCGTTGTAATCTCCTTGCTCAACTCC
>CANHUF010000136.1 GCA_947463715.1 Sphingobacteriales bacterium | reverse complement strand
CAGTGAGCAGAAGGATCGTTTTATCTTTGCTGAGCTTGCCATAACTATTGCTTTCAGTTCTTATAGGTGTCCAAAGCCCAATTAACGTAACTTTGCACCCATGTCTTTAAAACCGCAAATTGACAATAGCAGAATACCGCAGCATATTGCCATCATCATGGATGGTAATGGCAGATGGGCCCAGGAGCAGGGTCAGGATCGTCTGTTTGGACACTTTCATGGGGTTCAGAGCGTGCGCGATATAGTGGAAGGGTGTGCAGAGCTTGGAGTAAGATACCTTACCCTCTATGCATTTTCTACAGAAAACTGGGACCGACCTCAGCAGGAAGTGACGGGACTCATGGAGTTGCTGGTGGAAACAATCAGAAAGGAGGTTCCTATCCTCAATCAGAATAATATCAGGATGCATTTCATTGGAGAATTGTCGTTGATGCCGCCAAGTGCTCAACAGGCGCTCCAGGAAGCCAGGGATCTTACAGCAGGTAATTCAGGATTGAATTTGATCATGGCGTTGAGTTACAGTTCGAGGTGGGAATTGATGGATGCAGTTAAAAGGATTGCCACTGATGTTGAAAATGGCATTTTAAGTCCGCAGCAAATAAGTCAGGATATTTTACAGCAATACCTGTCTACCAGTGAGTTCCCCGACCCGGAGCTCATGATCAGAACCAGTGGAGAATACCGGATCAGCAATTTTCTTTTGTACCAGTTAGCCTATGCAGAACTCTATTTTACCCAGACCCGCTGGCCTGATTTCCGAAAGGAAAATCTCTATGAAGCCATTATTGACTTCCAAAAAAGGGACCGCAGGTTTGGAAAGGTTAAGGTTTAGAACCCAACTTTAGCTTTTATTAACAAACAATTAGCCAAAAAGCCGTTATTTTGCCGACCTTAACCAAGAACCCGATGATGAGGATCTGTACGCTGTTATTTTTTGTGGGATTGTTGACCATTTCCGAAACTGGATTTGCGCAGTCCGATACCGTTCCCAGGGCTTCTGTGGATCCGGCATTAATGGCCATTTACAATTCAAAATATCCAAGAAAGTATACTATTGCCGATATCCAGGTTAAGGGTAATAAAGCTTTTGACGCAGCTATTGTGATTTCAGTATCGGGACTTTCTGTAGGTGATGAAGTGACTATTCCGGGTGGTGATAATTTTGCCAAAGCCATTAACAAGCTATGGGCACAAAACATGTTCACCAACATAAATATTTATATAACCAAGCTTGAGGAAGAAAATATCTGGATAGAGATTGATGCTGTTGAGAGACCGATGTTATCCGATTTCAAGTTCAGGGGAGTGAGAAAAACAGAGTCGGATGAATTGAAAGATAAGGTTGGATTATTCAAGACCAGGGTAGTTACAGATAACATGAAGCTCTCTGCCAAGGAGAACATCATCAAGTATTTTACAGAAAAAGGTTTCAAGGGTGCTGAAGTTACCATCGAAGAAACCGCAGACCCTGCTTCACCTGATAAAGTGGTACTCACTTTTGGTGTTACAAAAGGTAACAAGGTTAGGATTTCTGATGTTTATTTCTTCGGAAACAATGCAGCCACGGCATCACAGTTGAAGAGGAAGTTGAAAGGGACAAAGGAAACCACACGCCTAACGCTTTATCCGGATAGTTCGGTTAGTCCTTATGGTGACGTTTCACCAGTAACAGCAAAGGAGTTTCTTGCACAAAAAAATTACCTGCGTCCAACCAAAATTTTAGAATTTCTTGATCCCTGGTTCAGGTTCAAACTTTTTTCATCTGCCAAATTCAACGACAAAAAGTATCTGGAAGACAAAGAAAAGATACTTGAATATTACAATTCACTGGGATATCGGGATGCTGCGATTGAGTCAGATACCCAATATTATGATGCAAAAGGCCGGTTGAACATCTCTATGAAGGTTAGTGAGGGAAGTAAGTATTATTTCGGTAAAATGACCTGGAAGGGAAATACAAAGTATCCCGATAGTATTCTGAACATGATTCTGGGTATTAACAAAGGAGAAACGTACAACCTCGAAGTACTCAATAAGAAACTCGGAAAACAGTTATCTCCCGAGGGAGGTGATGTCAGTTCATTGTATATGGACGATGGTTACCTGTTTTTCAGTGTCAATCCTGTTGAAACATCTGTGTATAATGACACCATTGACCACGAAATCAGGATACAGGAAGGCCCACAGGCTTCAATTAAGAATGTCAACATTTCCGGAAACGACAAGACCAAGGAATATGTAATCAGAAGGGAGTTACGCACCATTCCAGGAGAGAAATTCAGCAGGGCAGACCTGATTCGTTCTCAAAGGGAAATCATCAACCTGGGTTATTTTGATCAGGAGAAACTGGGTATGAACCCCGTTCCCAATCAGGACGACGGAACGGTTGATATCAACTATTCAGTAGAAGAAAAATCATCTGACCAGTTGGAGTTAAGTGCCGGCTGGGGTGGCGGTATCGGACTTACCGGAACTTTGGGTGTCACTTTCAATAATTTTTCTATCAGGAATATCTGGAAGAAATCATCCTGGGATCCATTGCCAACTGGAGACGGACAGAAACTCAGTCTTCGTTTCCAGTCTAATGGTCGTTTTTTCCGCTCACTCAACTTTTCATTTACTGAGCCCTGGCTTGGCGGAAAGAAACGCAATTCTTTCACCTTCAATGTTTTCAATACGAAATTCACCAATGCGTATAATCCGTTTACTGGTTTGTTCGACAGGGCGTATTCTGACTCTTCTTACCTCAGTACATCTGGTGTAACCATTGCATTGGGTAAGCAGTTGAAATGGCCGGATGACTTCTTTTCGCTTGTAACATCATTGAGCTATATTCAGTACAATGCAAAGAATTATGCCATTTTCCCTTCTTTCTCAACGGGAGTTTCCAATAATATCAACCTCAAACTGGCATTACAAAGAACATCCATAGACCAGCCAATATTCCCCCGGAGTGGATCCAACATGCTTTTGAGTGCAGCATTTACGCCGCCATGGTCATATATCAGGGGGATTAACAATAAAGATATTTTCAAGCTGGTTGAATACCACAAGTGGAGATTTAATGCAGAATGGTTTGTGCCCATTGGCAAGCCGGCAGGTGAAGACAAGAGCAGACAGTTTGTTATGCGTATGGCTGCCAAGTACGGGTTCATAGGTCGGTACAATAAAGAAGTGCCTATCTCACCGTTTGAACGTTTTCAGGTTGGGGATGCCGGTCTGACCAATAACTTTGGTGTACTAGGTTATGATATCATTGCTCACAGGGGTTATCCGGTTTATGAAACATCAGATCCTAAAGTGAATCCAGACAGGCAAAATGCCAGTAACTTCTTCACTATTTTCAACAAGTATTCTTTGGAGATGCGTTATCCTTTTGTTACCAATCCGAGCAGCACCATCTACGGACTTGCCTTTTATGAGGCTGCCAATGGCTGGTACAGCTTCAAGGAATGGAATCCATTCAGGTTGCGCAGGGCCATGGGTGTGGGTGTGCGGTTCTTCCTGCCGATGTTTGGTTTGCTTGGATTTGATTACGGTATCGGGCTTGATAGGATAACGCCAAATGGAAGGTTGAGAGATGCAAGCAGGTTTACGTTCATGCTTGGATTTGAGCCGGAATAGTATTTGGGAAGGCACGAGGCATAAGGCACTAGGCACGAGGGACAAGGCACGAGTCAAGAGGCACGAGGCACGAGGGACAAGGCACGAGTCAAGAGGCACGAGTTTACCTACCTCTGGTAGGGCACAAGGTAAGAGGCACAAGAGACGAGGGGGTATTTGGAAAGAGAAAAAATGATTATTAAATTATAATTGTCATGAAAAAGTTTTTCATCTTCCTTTTGGCGGGAATGTTTTCCTTGCAGTTGCAGGCACAGCGCTATGCGGTTATAGATACCAGGTATATACTGGGTAAATTGCCGGAATATGCGGAGGCACAGAAGAAGCTCGATGCATTCAGTGTGCAGTGGCAGAAGGAAATCGACGACAAACAATTTGAGCTGGATCAGCTGTACCGCAATTTTGAGTCAGAAAAGGTCATGCTCAGTGAAGAGCTTTTGAAAAAAAGGGAAGATGATATCTTCAACAGGGAGAAAGCATTGAGAGACCTTCAGAAAAAGCGTTTTGGATTTGAGGGCGATTTGTTTAAACGCAGGCAGGAGCTTGTAAAGCCCATTCAGGATAAGGTATTCAACGCTGTTCAGAAAATTGCAGTGGCCAGACAATATGATTTGATTCTGGATAAAAGTGAGGGAATTACCATTATATTTGCCGACCCCAAGCTTGACCGCAGTGATGATATCCTAAAAGAATTATTGGGTAAATAAAAAATAACTATTTTCGAAACAAATAAAACAACAAACAAGCAGCAATGAAACAAGTCTTATCTCTTGGTTTGGTGATGATCGCGCTGGTGTCGTTCAACCCATTCCTCCATGCACAGAACAAAACAGGATATGTAAGCATAGATGAAGTGGTACAGCTTATGCCGGAATATAAGAAGGCTGCTGCTGAAATGGCACAATATGACAGCTCACTTCAGATTAACTATGCTGAAACACTTAAAGAACTGAATCGTCAGGATAGCCTTTTCAAGGCCGACTCTACTAAAATGTCTGGTGCCCTGAAAACTGCCAATAAGGAAAAGCTCAGGAAGCTCCTTGTTGAATTGCAGGGTTTTGAGCAAAGCTATCAGCAGCAGATGCAGCAGAAGCAAGAAGAACTGATGGCACCCGTTGCCCAAAAGGCAAATCAGCTGATTGCAGATGTAGCAAAAGCAAGCGGATTTACCTACGTTTTCCGTAAAGAGGCATTGGTAGTTCAGCCTGATGCTGATGACTTATTGCCATTAATCAAGAAAAAGCTTGATGGTGCACCCAAGCCGCCGGCTAAATAAATAACTTGCAGACCGAAACAATTGTTTCGGTCTTTTTTTTATGGATAAGCAATCCCCTATTGGTGTTTTTGATTCCGGGCTTGGTGGACTAACAGTTTTAAAAGAGTTGGTATCAAGCCTCCCTGACTATGACTATATCTACCTGGGTGATAATGCCCGGGCGCCATACGGACCAAGAGATTTCGAAACAGTTTATGCGTTCACCCTGCAGTCGGTACAATGGCTTTTTGCACAGGGCTGTCCACTTGTTATTCTGGCTTGCAATACAGCATCAGCCAAAGCTCTCAGAACAATACAGCAACGCGATCTTCCTGTAATGGGCGATCCATCCAAAAGGGTTCTGGGCGTTATTCGTCCTACCACCGAGGTTATTGGAGACTATTCAGAGACCGGCCACATCGGTATTCTAGGCACTGCCGGTACGGTGGAATCTGGTTCATACCCCGTTGAACTAGCCAAATTTTTTCCGGATAAGTTTGTCCACCAGCTGGCTTGTCCGGATTGGGTGCCATTGGTTGAATCAGGTGATTACCTCAACAATACCGTTGCAGATCCTGTAATACGCAAGCAACTGGTGGAATTGCTGACACAAAATGATGATATTGATACGATACTGCTTGCCTGCACCCATTATCCATTGCTGTATCCACGGATCAGGGCTATGTTGCCACCAGATATTGATGTGGTTACACAGGGAGAAATAGTGGCAGAGAGTCTTGTAGCTTACCTGAAGAGACATCCGGAAATGGAGCAAAGGCTGAGCAAGGCTGGTAACCTCAGTTTCTTCACTACAGGCAATACAGACCAGTTTGAACTGGGTGCAACAATATTTTGGGGTGCTAAGGTGAAGGTAGTTCATGTGGAATTGCCGTAAAAGCGCATGACTTTTATGCAATTCCGTATCCTTTTTTGCTTCAAATAAAAAAAAGTGCTAGCTTTGCCGTCCTTTCACAAGGCTACAGGTGTGGTGACCCGTAGCAATTTTGAACAGAATGGACCGCTTCTCCCGGTCATTTATTCAACCCCAAAGGAAAAAAAAGAATCATGAAACGTACATTTCAACCGCATCGCAGACGCAGAAAATCAGTACATGGTTTCCGTAAGCGCATGGAATCAGCCAACGGACGTGCCGTTTTGGCCAGCAGAAGGAAAAAAGGCCGTAAAAAGCTTACAGTTTCCGACGAAAGCAGATTGAAATAATCCAGGTGATTATTCACATAATTATAGCTTCGGGTTTTATTCCGGAGCTATTTTTGTTTATATGAAGCAGACCTTATCCAAGGCAGATCGTTTAAAGTCTTATACCAGAATCAGGCAATTGTTTGAGAAAGGCAGTAAGTTGCGGATTCAGCCATTGCTCATTTATTATCATTTCAGCAGAATATCAGATTTTACTGACGGATCCTGCCTTCAGATGGGTGTTTCGGTAGGTTCAAGACATTTTAAAAGGGCAGTGGACAGAAACCTCCTGAAGAGGCGTATCAGGGAAGCATACAGACTGCAAAAGCATGTTTTAGCGGATCAGCTTCGGGAGTCTGGCGTACATATGGATGTATTTTTTGTCTACCTAAATACTGATATAGCAGCCTATCCGGTTTTATATACAGCCATTGAGGCGGGGTTGAAACAATTGGAGAACAGGATCAGGCAATACGGTGAATCGCTGTGATGAGTATATTTCTAAACTTTAAAGCATAAGTATGAAAGATGAATATTTTATGCGCATGGCTCTGAAAGAGGCTGAGAGAGCGTATGACGAAGGAGAGGTGCCAGTAGGAGCGGTAGTGGTGATTGATGGTAAAATAGTTTCCAGAGGGTATAATATGGTTGAGAAGTTAAATGATCCAACTGCGCATGCTGAGATCATTGCACTGACGTCAGCATTCAATGCCCTGGGTTCCAAGTACCTGCCAGATGCAACGCTCTATGTAACTGTTGAGCCCTGTCTGATGTGTGCCGGGGCTTTACACTGGAGTAAGACAGGACGTGTTGTGTGGGGGGCAAGTGATGTAAAGAACGGACATCATGTTTATACAGAAGACCGAAACCCCTTCCATCCAAAGACACAATTATTAACAGGTTTATTGGCAGATGAGGCTGCAGAATTGATGAAATCT
>CANHUF010000135.1 GCA_947463715.1 Sphingobacteriales bacterium | reverse complement strand
TCTGCTGCGATTTTGAGGATCGCATCTTTATCGCCCCCCTGAAATGCCTTAACCAACCTGCCCTTCATGACCATGATCCACCAGGGTGCAATGCCATGGGCATTCAGGCTGTCTTCGCCATATTCAACTTTGGCTTTTTCCCAACTTACCGGAAGGCTATCTGCTGCATCCCCGTAGCGGTCCATGTCAATATAATGCCGTGGGGCCTCCTCTTTCACCGCATAGCGCCGCTTATCCGGATCAGTGGCATGGTCTGCCAGGAAACGAATTTGTTTCTTGAAAAAAGGAATCATCTGGGGCGGCAAGAGAAAAACAGCGTGGTAGTTGATATGCCGGTGCCCGAAAAATCCCCAGCTAACCGTATTTGACAAAATGGGATTCTCCCCATTCATTTTATCACACAAAAACTGACGATTGTCATCCCTGCAAATTGCTTGCTGATTAATAAATAAAGTTAAAACCCACAAAAATGACGCCAACCTCAGACACTTGAAATCTAAGAACTTAGCTTGCCTTTTTATTATTACTATTAATAATTCCCCTCCTGGCCATAGCCTGTCCGCCGCGGCGGAAGGGGTTAAACAACAATTAGTAACACATCTAAAATTCTTAATTAAAAAATCCAATACCACCCCATTTCCCATCTTCACAAAATTTTAATCAAAACAATTCTTCGTCATTGTTAAACCGAATACCTTAAGGGAGCTGACTATTATTGAAGTTCCCAGATTCCCCTCCTGCCATGAGCAAAGCGAATGGATAGGAGGGGTGGTCCGGACAGAGCGAAGCGACTACCGGACCGGGGTGGTTATTGACTCCTCCCCTTGTGCCTCGTGCCTCCCTATTTCACTCATGCCCCTCCACCTCAGTCACTCCACCGGAAACGATAAACTTCATCGCATCGGCCGAACTCACATCGTCGACCTGCCTGATCCTGTCTCGCTTTACCAGATAAGTTACACCTGAAAAAGCATAGGAATGTGGCACATAAACCGCTACATGGTCTTTCAGGCCAAAATTGACCATAGACTGCTGTGTGATGAATCCGATCCGCCATACATCTGTAGCTTCAATCGAAACCAGTACAGGCTGATTGAATTTCCTTTTATTACCGGCAAAGGCCTCCAGGAAATCCTTGACTGTGGAATATATAATCTTAACACCAGGTGTGCGCTCCAGAATGTTGTCAAACCATTGCAAAAGTTTACCTACGATGAAAGTAGAAGATACATACCCAACCATCAAAACCAGCATCACTACAACAAGAAAACCGAGTCCGGGTACCTTCTTGGGATAACCTCTCGCATCCAGCACCACAAAATCAGGAAACATGACATGCAAGAGGTTGGGGAGGATATCGTCTATAAAATTAAACAGGGAGACAACCGTCCATGCTGTGATGACAATTGGAGCCAGCACAACCAATCCCTGGAAAAAGAAATACAAAATCCTGGCCGGCCTGAATGGTTTCATACCTGTATTTGACACAAAGATACACCCCTTTCAAAAATCAGCATCCGGGAAAAAGACGACTTTTTACCGGAAAAACACGTTCAAAACAGTTTGTAATCAAAAAATGCCGTTCAACATTTTCACAAATTATTTTGAACAGAAACTTTTTACCCGTTTAAAGTTTCCGTAGTTTTGCGGCGCCAAATACAACTTATGGATATAAGAGAACGGATAATTGACCAGGCCAAAAGTCTTTTTATGAGGCTGGGTATAAGATCTGTTTCGATGGATGACATCTGCAGTCAGCTGGGCATCTCCAAAAAAACCATTTACCAGCATTTCAAGGACAAGGATGAACTGGTAGACCTCGTACTCCAGGCAGAGATAGCGGTCATGCAAAAAGAAGCCCTCGGTTGCTGCCTGCCATCAAAAGATGCAGTAGACGAAATCTTCAACACCATGCAGCTGATCACCAAACAATTGGGTAACATGAACCCTGTTATATTGGTGGACCTGCATAAATACCATTTCACGTCTTTTCAGCAGTTTATGCATCACAAGAACAGCTTTCTCCTGGATATCATTTCCAAAAACCTGAAAAGGGGTATTGCGGAAGGATATTACCGGCAGGACCTACAAGTGGAGATACTGGCGAAATACCGACTGGAGTCGATGATGCTTGCATTCAATATGGATATCTTTCCCACTTCCAGATACAACCTGGCTGAAGTAAGTATCGCGATCATTGAAAATTTTCTGTACGGACTGGCAACTGAAAAAGGGTTTAAACTGATTGAAGCATATAAACAAAACAGCATTTCAAATCATGCAAAATAAAACACGCAATATGACACGTTGGGGCATTATCATCATCGCGGCAATGGCTTTGCAGCCCTTTGCCGGCGAAGCACAAAAAAAGTACAGTCTCTCGGCTGAACAGGCCGTGGAACTGGCTTTGAAACAGGTTACAGACATCAAAAACCTGCAAATCGACCGGGAACTACAACTGGCTAAAAACAAGGAACTGATTGCACAGGCACTCCCTCAGGTGAATGGAACCATTTCCACACAACACTTCTTCAGCATCCCTGTAACACTGTTGCCGGATTTCATATCGCCTTCGGTTTACCAGGTTCTGGTTGACAATGGCGTTAAAAACGGTGCAGGCAGTCCGATTACCAGACCCAACGACCCTCCCCAGTTCTTTCCTGCGCAATTTGGCGTTCCCTGGCAATCGTCTGCAGGTTTCCAGTTCCAGCAACTGCTCTTCCAGCCAGATCTCTTCATCGCTGTTCTGGCCAGAAAAAAATCTATAGACCTGACCGAAGCAAACATCAAAGCGATGGAAGACTCAGTCAAAAGCAATGTTTACAGGGCATACTACAGTGTACTGATTGCAGAAAAAAGAAAGGGATACCTCGACTCCAGTATCGCACGTTTGCAAAAGCTCAAATCAGACCAGGAAAAGCTTTTCAAAAATGGCTTTGCGGAAAGACTGGACATCGATAAAACACAGGTAACCCTCAACAACCTGATGACTACTGCCAACCAGATTGAAAAACTGATGGAAATAGGTGTGGCTTCACTCAAATTTGCCATGGCGCTGAATCAGAAAGATACGTTGGAAATGACAGAGAAACTGTCGAACGACAGGATCAAAAAAAACCTGATGGACATGTCTGGTTTCACTTACGAAGACCGCAAGGAAATTCAGGTACTGAACATCGTAAAAGATTTGCAGGGACTGGATATAAAACGTCAGAAACTGTCCTATGCGCCAACCATTGCAACATATTGGAGTTATAGCAGAAATGCACTCGGACAAGAGTCAAACCTTTTCAACTTCAACCAAAAATGGTTCAAAACATCGGTATGGGGAATTAATATGAGTGTTCCGATTTTTGATGCAGGGCAGAAAGGTCAGCGCATCAAACAGGCCAAACTCAACCTGGAAAAAACAACGAATACAATCGATAACGTAAAACGCGCAATAGACCTTCAGGTGCAGGCTGCTACCATCATCTTCAACAACGCCCTGTCTACCTTAGATATGCAGGAACGCAATGTGGAGCTGGCTGAAAAGGTATACAATACCACCAAAAAGAAGTACGAACAGGGTCTGGGTTCAAGCTTCGAACTGCTGCAAACAGAAACAGAATTGGAAACAGCTGAAAGCAATTATTTCCAGTCGCTGTACGATGCCATCAATGCCCGCATCTCTTACCTGAAAGCCTTGGGCAAAATCTAATCACAAAAAAGTACAAACCACCAATATGAAAAAGTCATTGATCATCAGCATGCTCTTCGTTCTTGCAGCCTGCTCAGGCACCCAAAACGAAAACAAAGACGTTACCGCTAAAAAAGCTGAACTGGAAAAACTTACCAAAGACAGGGATGCCCTTTCCGAAAAAATCACAACACTTGAAGCAGAAATACTGAAACTGGGTGGCTCTTCAGCACCGGAGAAAGTAAAGCTGGTTGAAGTAACTGCCCTCGCAACACAGGATTTTGCGCACTACATTGAACTGCAGGGTAAAATCACCACTGAACAGATTTATTATGTAACCCCAAGAGGTATGGGCGGACAGGTTAAACAAGTGCTGGTAAAGCAGGGCGACCAGGTAAAGAAGGGACAACTGGTGATGAAACTGGAAGACGGTATCGTCCAGCAAAACATCAAACAGGTAGAAAGCCAGCTGGCCTTTGCTAAAAACATTTTCAGCAGACAGGAAAATCTTTGGAAAGAAGGCATTGGTACTGAAGTACAGTTCCTTTCATCCAAAAACAATGTGGAAAGCCTGGAGAAGCAACTCGACCTTGTTAAGGAACAACTCAGCACCACACAGGTTTACGCTGAAGTGTCCGGTATTGTAGATGCTGTTACCATCAAAGTTGGTGAAACCTTCATGGGATCTCCAATGGCAACCATCACCATCATCAACCCCAGTGCAATGAAAGCTGTTGTGGATGTACCTGAAAACTACATCAGCAAAGTGCGCAAAGGAATGCCGGTTGTAATCAATGTACCAGACATCAACGAGTCTTTCAATTCATCCATCAACCTCATCAGTGAAACCATCAACATCACATCCAGGTCATTCATTGCTGAAAGCAAAGTACCGAGCAAATCAACCATCAAACCGAATCAAATCGCTGTGGTGAAAATACTCGACCACGAAGCAAAAAATGCGCTGGTGGTGCCTGTTGAAACAATTCAAACAGATGAAAAAGGCAAGTTTGTTTATGTGCTTGCACAGGAAAAAGGAAAGAGCGTTGCCCGTAAGAGAGCAGTGGAAATAGGCGAATTCTATGACGCACTGATCGAAGTGAAATCCGGACTGGCAACAGGCGACCAGCTGATTACCAAAGGTTTTCAGGGTCTTTATGAAGGTCAGCTGATCTCCACCGCCACAAACTAATTGTACCAATACATAAATATTTTTTATGGATAACGCTTCAAACAGCAACCCCATTTTTAAACTGCTGAAAAATCCCAAGACTTTCGGTCCAACCGACTGGGCTATCAAAAACAAAACAGCCGTTTACCTCATCACCTTAATCATTTCACTCTGGGGAATCGGATTATTTGTATCCTTCCCCAAGGAGCAGTTCCCTGATGTGGTGATCCCCAACATTTACGTTCAAACCGTTTATGTGGGCAACTCTCCCAAGGAAATTGAAAGTCTTGTAACCAGGCCCATCGAAAAACAACTGAAGGGTATCACAGGTGTAAAAATCAACAAGATTACATCTAATTCGCTGCAGGATTTCTCCGCCATCATCGTTGAATTCAGCACATCTGTTAAAACAGACGTTGCGCTGCAGAAGATGCGTGATGCCGTAGATAAAGCAAAGAAAGACCTTCCCAATGACCTCACACAAGAACCAGTGGTGCAGGAAATCAGTCTGTCTGAATTACCAATCATGGCTGTTAATGTGAGCGGTGACTACGACGGCATGAAGCTGGCAGAGTTTGCAGAGCAGTTAAAAGACAGGATTGAAGAACTATCAGAAATCAGCAGGATTGATGTAGTTGGTGCGCCGGAAAGAGAGATTCAGATCAATGTGGACAGATATAAGATGGAAGTTGCCAAAGTTGGTTTCAGTGATGTGGAAGCTGCCCTCCAAAGGGAGAATGCAGACATTTCAGGCGGACTCCTTGAAGTGGGTGACCAGAAAAGAACACTCCGGTTAAACGGTCAGTTCCGTTCCGCACTGGAGCTGAACAATATCATCGTAAAAAACATTTACGGTGCACCCTTTTACCTCAGAGACCTTGCACAGATCACAGATACCGTAAAACAAAGGGAAAGTTTTGCCAGGCTCAACAACAAGAATGTGGTTACCCTGAGTGTTATTAAAAGGTCAGGCGAGAACCTGATCAATGCATCAGAAAAAATCAATGCACTTGTAAAGGAAATGCAGCGTGATGTTTTTCCTAAAGACCTGCAGATAAATATAACCGGAGACCTGAGTATCAAGGCTGCAGCAGCATTTGACGAACTTGTTAACTCCATCGTCATCGGATTCATCCTGGTGATGATTATCCTCATGTTCTTCATGGGTGTGACAAACTCATTCTTTGTAGCGCTGTCTGTTCCGCTCAGCATGTTCCTGGCCTCATCTTCCTGCCTACGGCCGACTTCATCGTGGGGTCTAATGTAACCCTTAACTTCATCGTACTCTTTGCACTTTTATTCGGTTTGGGTATTGTGGTGGATGATGCCATTGTGGTGATTGAAAACACACACAGGATTTTTGCTTTGGGCAAAGGCAAAATCAGTTCCCGTGATGCGGCACGTTATGCTGCCGGCGAAGTCTTTATTCCGGTTCTCTCCGGAACACTGACCACACTTGCACCCTTTATACCATTGCTCTTCTGGCCGGGTATCATTGGTAAGTTCATGATCTACCTGCCTACCATGCTGATCTTCACGCTAACGGCTTCACTGATCGTAGCGTATATCATGAACCCAGTATTTGCAGTGGATTTCATGACACACGAACATGAAGAAAAAAAGAAAAAATCAGCCATCTTCAAGAGTCCTTTATTCCTCCTCTTCATCATCATCGGCGGATTGTTTGACCTGGCAGGATATGGAGGAGATACAGCATCCTTCCGTTTCATCGGAAACCTGCTGATATTCTTCGGACTGCTGATGGTGCTCAATACTTATGTGCTGACTGCAGCCATCAAGGCCTTCCAGGAAAGACTCCTGCCAGCTATGATGAACAGTTATGAAAAACTGCTCAGGTGGACTACCGAAGGCTGGAGACCTGTTAAAATGTTGCTGGCAACCTTTGCCCTCCTGATCTTTTCCTTTGTATTCTTTGGCATGCGTAACGTACCTGTAGTATTATTCCCTACTGGTGACCCCAACACGCTGTACGTTTACCTCAAACTGCCCGCAGGTACCAACGTGGAATATACAGATTCAGTAACTCAAATGCTGGAAGGTCGCATCAATAGAGTACTTGGCATCGACGGCGGTAAAAAGAACCCACTTGTAGAAAGCGTTATCGCCAACGTTGCTGTGGGGGCGAGCGACCCCAACAGTGGCGACCGCAGTACGCGCCCGGAACTGGGCAGGATTCAGGTGAACTTCGTGCCCTTTG